>NZ_JAKDUI010000294.1 GCF_030457785.1 Psychrobacter sp.
TTAATAGCGTCTAAGGAATGTAGCAAGTGGTCATTGACGTCACGAAAATAAGGTTTGGCTGCTTGAGAAAACCCAGAGACCAGCTCGCTTTTTTTATGGTTAATAAAAAAACTACAGATGTCTTGCACTGGTAAAATAATCGCGCGCATGTGTACCAGTTGTGATTTAAGCTTATAGAGGTTCTTTAAGGTGCTTTTATCAAACTCATAGGTGAAGACATAACGCTCTTGCTCACGCAGGTAGCGCCCCAAGCGGTCAGTGATTGGCATGTAGTTATCGACAATAAAATCAAGAATAGCATGCAATACAAATATCGGTCCCATCCGCAGTTTTTCTGGACGACGGTGGCAGTGCTCGCGGACGGGTGCGTATGAATTCGAAGGGCCATTACGAATGGTGATTAGATAATTTTTGCCCATGAATATCGCTGTGGTGCCATAGCGAATGACATTATCTTCAAGCTTTGCAGTGCGTAATACCACAAACACCATGTCATTGTCATAGTTCTCAACCTTGGCACGTTGATGATCGGCAAAAGCATCCTCAATTGCCAATTCATGTAGGCCAAAAGCGTCTTTGATTTTGACCATGGTTTCTAAACTGGGGTCGTACAGACCGAGCCAGATAAATTGACCGCTGTTGCTCAATGCACGGCTGACATCGTTTAACGCCAATCTATCGAGCTTTTCTCCTGTTTTACGAGAGTAGGAATAGCAGTTGACGACTTCGTCTTCGCTGGATGAGTCGATATCTTCATAGCGCTCAGAGTCAGGATCGTAGACGGTCATCGTCTCGATTGTATCTTCATTCGTGGCGTCTTTGTCGCCGTAGATATAGCTTTCTTCATTGTCCAGATACAGATGCTCATCTTTCATATCGGAATAGAGACGATCGATATTAGAATCAGGTGCAATACGTGCTGTTTTTTTGATTAACTGGTCGTTATTGTCTTCCATACACCCTCTCCATAAAGCAAAAAAACCATCAATATCGTCAATATAAGATTAAAGCTGAACCCTGTGTAGCCTGTGTTGCAGTATGATTCACACCATTGAGGTCGCCCGGTTGCTTGCTTTCAATCTTTTTTTAAGTGAAGCAACTGTCGTTAAGCGGCTAATTATAAGCCGCTAGTCATGACCTGCTAAGCCGTTGCTAAAGTGCATAGCTCTTTAGCGTCTCAATATCGACCAAACCTAACAAGCTTTCGTGACAGGCTTCTAGTTTGATTTGTGGCGCAATATCAAAGTCTAGAGCCTCAACCCAGCGTAGGGCGCAGATACACCAGTAGTCACCTGGTTTTAGTCCAGAAAAGCCATATTCAGGTAATGGTGTGATGAGGTCATTACCGCGACTGGCAGAAAAGTTTAAAAACTCACTGGTCATCTTGGCACAGACAGTATGCTGACCAACATCGTGATTGCCAGTGTGACAAAAGCCATTACGATAGTAGCCAGTAATAGGGTCAAAGCAGCAACTAGCGAGTTCAGTGCCCAGGACGTTGGTTTGATTGGTGGCGGGGTTTGGGTGGTAATCAGATGACATAAGGATTCCCTGATAAAATTTGGGTTAGTGTATCATGAGTCTGCCCCAAAAACGCTGCCGTAATGCTGTTCATCGTCTTCTGTATTGGCATGTATACAGGCATGATGTAAGGGCCACTGACTCAAGACGAGTTCAGTATACTTAATAGCTGCTGTATAGACCAAGACGATGTGCCGTAAATAGGTATCAATA
>NZ_JAKDUI010000295.1 GCF_030457785.1 Psychrobacter sp.
AATTAGGCTAAAGTAACGTATGAGTGTTATCCCAATATTGGGGTTACAGCTTTTGAAGCTATATTTTCAATGTTTTAAATATAAATTATCTAATGATAGGCCTTTTTATGCAAATTTATCTTGCTAATCCGCGTGGGTTTTGTGCTGGTGTGGATCGTGCGATTGCGATTGTAAACCAAGCGTTGACACGTTTCGAGCCTCCTATTTATGTCCGTCATGAGGTGGTGCACAATAAATTTGTGGTTTCAGACTTGGCCAATCGCGGTGCCGTATTTGTTGAAGAGCTTGATGAAGTCCCAGATGGATCCATCGTTATTTTTTCAGCACATGGTGTGTCAAAAGCTGTTGAAGATGAAGCCGAACGTCGAGACTTGACAGTATTTGATGCCACTTGTCCGCTCGTCACCAAGGTGCATATTGAAGTCGCTAAATTTGCCCGAGATGGCATGGACGCGGTGTTGATAGGTCATGCTGGGCACCCAGAGGTAGAGGGCACCATGGGTCGATTCAACCGCGGTCACGGTGGTCACATTCACTTGGTCGAAGATGAGAGCGATGTCGAAGCCCTGACAGTGCAAGATGCTGAGCGTTTGGCGTTTGTTACTCAAACCACGCTCTCGATGGATGACACGGCGCGCGTCATTGATGCCTTGCGCGATAAATTCCCGAGTATTCAAGGGCCGCGGAAAGACGATATCTGCTATGCCACTCAAAACCGACAGGATGCCGTTAAAGATTTGGCAGGTCGTTGTGAAGTGGTTTTAGTCGTTGGTTCACCCAACTCATCAAACTCGAATCGTCTGCGTGAGCTGGCAGAGCGCATGAATTGTCGCGCGTATTTAATTGATAATGCCAGTGAAATGAATAAAAGCTGGTTGGAAGGCGTTCAGAGTATAGGTGTCACGGCAGGGGCTTCAGCGCCCGAGGTATTGATTCAAGAAGTACTACAGCAGTTGCAAGACTGGGGAGGTTCTTTGCCAAGCGAGCTGTCGGGTATTGAGGAAAACGTGACATTTAGTTTACCAAAAGCGTTACGTATACCAGTCACGCAGGTGGGTAAATGATATGAGACAGAAGAAAAGAAAGTTTGTTTTGGCAGAGGCGACTCTCGAAGAAATTAATAAGCAATTAAAAATAAACGTGCTTGCTATCATCATGCTGGTATTGATGTTGGTACTCAATACCACACAATTCATGAAAGATTATAGTCTGCTATATGGCACCCTCATCGTTATTATGGCATTTTTTCTATTTGTGATGATCAAGAGTCGTACGCTACTGAACATGAGAAAACAAGAGCTTGCTAAGTAAAAAGGAGGTACAACAGAATAGGTAAAAATTAAGTATCGGTATTTTTGCAATGAAGACGGACAAAAGGAAGTTTCGTCGTTGAACCGAAAATCGCAGTTGGATAACTAGACCTCTTGCAAAAGTAGCAAAGGGAATTAAAATAAGAAGACGCTCATAACTTTTTAGGAACCATGCCAAACATAGATAAGCTACTCAAACAAAGTGACGCTGGTTTTAAACGCTATACAGGCATTCATAAAGCCACCTTTTATGACATGCTTGAGGCCATGCAAGAGCATGAAGCATCTAAAACCAAATCAGGCAGACCAAGCCTGCTCAGTCTTAAAGCACAAATACTAGGGGCTGTATAGAATTGAGAAAACATTGAAAAAAATAAGCAACGCCTTAC
>NZ_JAKDUI010000077.1 GCF_030457785.1 Psychrobacter sp.
CACATATGCTAACAGTGCCTACTTATTATATTTAATGACAAATAAGTTTATCTAATTACCAAAATGGAATAATAAAAATATATTCAACCCTATCAATCACTTGCTACTCGTAGATAAGATTTTTTCGGACATTAATGTTTTTAAATGCAATTATTTTTGATTTGAACAACCATTAATCTCAGGCCCTAATCTTAGGCCCTAGCGCTCCTTAACGCTCCTCCTTTCCTTACTATCGAAGACGAACTATCCAACGTCCAAATTAAAATTATGCTGTGTTTGGATATGGATATGTCTTAAAGGAATTTATCATTGCCGCCACAACCTTATATGATGTGAACCTGAATTGCTTACCTTGCGATTGGCAATAAGATCAACTACACACGCAAATCATTTTCGTCGCTGCTTTTAAGCTTAAAAAACAAAAATTGAGATTACGTCATGTATCAATATAATTACGCTGACCAAACCCTTGTAGAGGAGCGAGTCGCCCAGTTTCGCGACCAAACCGAACGGTTTTTGGCGGGCGAGCTGCCAGAAGAGCAGTATTTGCCTCTGCGCTTGCAAAATGGACTTTATATCCAGCGCTTTGCGCCTATGCTGCGTATTGCCATTCCTTATGGTCTGTTAGCAACCTATCAGCTACGTAAACTGGCTGACATTACCCGTAAGTATGATAAGGGCTATGGGCATTTCACTACCCGTACCAACATACAGCTGAACTGGCCAAAACTAGAGGAAGTGCCAGATATATTGGCAGAGTTGGCGTCAGTACAGATGCACGCCATCCAGACATCAGGTAACTGTATTCGTAACACCACTACCGACCCTTATGCTGGGATTCATAAAGAAGAGATTGCTGATCCACGCCCCTATTGCGAGATTATCCGCCAGTGGTCAACTTTTCATCCAGAATTCGCGTTTTTACCACGTAAATTTAAGATTGCCGTTATCGGTACTGAAAATGACCGTGCTGCGACACAGGTACATGATGTAGGACTGCATCTAAAAACCAATGAGGCTGGCGAGCTAGGATTTGAAGTAATCGTTGGCGGCGGGCTGGGACGCACACCGGTTATTGGTAAAGTGATCAATAAGTTTTTACCCCGTGAGCATCTGCTCAGCTATTTAGATGCGATATTGCGCGTCTATAACCTGCACGGTCGTCGTGACAACAAATACAAAGCCCGTATCAAAATATTGGTCGATAGCATGGGCGGTCCTGCCTTTGCCAAACTGGTCAATGCCGAGTGGGAAGCCCATATCAAAGATGGACCATTGACGCTGACCGACGCGAACTTTGACAAAGCGAGTAGCTTCTTTACTGAACCTGACTACACGAAGTTTGATGCGCTGCAAGTACAGGATGAGCTACAGAAGCAGCTTGATGCAGATCAAAAATTTGCTAATTGGTACAACCAAAACACAGTGGCACATAAAGTCGCAGGCTATCGCGCTGTCGTGATTTCATTAAAGGCCGGTTTGGTAGATGGCACTTACGTACCGTCAGGTGATGTTGATTCGGATCAAATGAACGCCCTCGCCGACCTAGCAGATAAATACAGCTTCGGTGAGTTACGTAGTACGTATGAACAGAACCTAGTCTTTTCTGATGTGCAAATCGATGACTTGTATGAACTATGGGAGCAGTTAACAGAGCTGCATCTGGCACGCGCTAACATCAACACCTTAACAGATATGATCGTCTGCCCTGGTTGGGATTATTGCTCACTCGCTAATGCCACCACGCATAACATCGCTGAGCAAATCGAAAAACAATTCGACGACCTAGATTATCTATACGACTTAGGTGATATACGCCTGAATATGTCTGGCTGTATGAATGCCTGTGCGCACCATCATACCGGTGACATCGGTATCCTAGGAGTCGATAAAAAAGGCGAGCATTGGTACCAAATCAGTTTAGGCGGTAACTCTAAAAACGATGCCAAGATTGGCAAAATATTAGGTAAAGCCGTACCAGCTGATGAAGTAGCAAGTACGCTACAAACGATTTTGGATGTCTATTTAGCACAACGCGGCAGCAATGATAATGATGTAGAAGGCTTCGGTGACATGGTCAACCGTGTCGGCATCGCCCCATTCAAGGAGAAGGTCTATGGGTAATCATCATGTGTTAAATAATGAAGGTTTTGATGTTAGCAATAGTGATAGCTGGTTGGCGCTGAGTACCAATGAGCTACCAGACGGTATCGCTCTGGCACATATATCACTACTCGAGTTGCTACAAAAACAAGAGAAGCTTGATGTACTGCTACCACTTAGCGATTTACTCGATGTCGAAGGCAAGATTGCTGGCGGGTTAGTACACGAAGCATTTGAATTAATGGCCCAACACTCTAGCCGTCTTGGTGTGTGGATCACGTCAGATACCGATACCAACCAACTTGTCGGCATAACAGACTTCTTGTTAACGCAATCTTTGATCGTGATTCATATACCAGCCTTTACCGATGGTCGTGGCTTTAGTTTTGCCCAAACGCTACGTCAACTCGGCTATCAAGGTGAAATACGTATGGCGGGTCAGTTTGGTCGTGATCAAATTGCCTATCTACTACGCGCTGGTGCCGATAGCTTTGTCCTTAGCGAGCACGATATGCAGTCTATCTCTGATATTAGCCAAGCGTTCAATGCGCTTGCCAGCAGTTATGACGGGCGCACTGCCGCAGATTTACCGATGTTTTGAGCCGGTTAAACGCACTACCACAATTTATCGAACACACTCTTAAACCAACTTTTTTGTATCAATGATTATTAAGGATCATATTATGAGCCAATTACACCCAAACCTAGATATCGACCAAGCCAACCAAGAGCTACATGGCAAGTCGCCTGAGGAAATCGTGGCATGGGCACTAAGCCAAGCCAAAAACCCAATCATCACCACCAATTTCCGCCCTTATGAGTCAGCTATTTTACACTTGGTCGCCAAGCAACGCCCTGACATCACTGTATTGTGGGTAGATTCAGGATATAACACCGTTGCCACTTATCACTTTGCCAACAAATTGATTAATGATTTGGACCTAAACGTCATCACTTATATCCCTAAGCAAACGGCTGCCCACCGTGATGCTACTATGAACGGCATCCCAGGTATCGATAACCCACAACATGATGAGTTTACCGAACAAGTAAAACTTGAGCCGTTCCGTCGTGCATTGAGCGAGCTAAAACCTGACGTATGGTTCAACGCCATTCGTAAAGACCAAACTGAATTCCGCCAAGGTCTAGACGTACTTAGCTTATCAAAAGACGGTGTATTAAAAGCAGCGCCTTTGTTTGAGAAGACTGACGCTGACTTGGATGTTTATCTTGCAGAAAACAACCTACCAAACGAGTTTGACTACTTCGATCCAACCAAAGTAGAAGAAAGCCGTGAGTGTGGTCTACATACACAGCTATAGTCGATAAAAATTAATATCGCTACCATAGCTGCTGCTGGTAAAAATAAAAAAGACCGCTCCTAGTCACTAGGGGCGGTCTTTCTTTTGGCTTATGGGTTTCTCTGGCTTGTATTTGCCTAAAGAGCAAGCATACTAAACCACCCTATTCCTCTTAAAGTTCTCAGCCTGCTCAAATATCTCAGTATAAACTTCCTTCGGATCGACAGGTGGATAACCCCACGCGTCTAGCAATATCATCAGATCAAACTGTAACTCAGCCTTGATATCATCGCGCTTGTTCCAGTCGGTGTATTTAGCCTTGTCATCGATCAGTTTTTTTACTTCTTTGGACAGCTTAACCAGCTTGTCTTCTGGATAGGTAAAGTCATACTTATGCGCCAGCATGATTAAAATGTCATAAAAAGCCTTTTCTTCAAAGTTGATGCCCTTCTCGCCAAAGGATGCCATCTCCTGACGTAGCTCGTTGTATATCTTGATAATCTCATCGGAGAAGTCGCTGATGACCTTTGGCTGTAGCACATCATTTTCATCACGCTCGTTATATCTTTCAACCAAGGCATTCATTTTTTTGCTGAAATCCACACCTTTGACTTTGTTGGTCTTTTTCAGCTCACCAATCGCTTTGGCGAGGAGTTGTTGTAGCAGCTCCAGCTTAGTATTGGGCTGTTTTACCGACTCGATCTTGGCGAGGTAGTCTTCATCGAAGATATCGATCTCACCGTCGCTGTTATCGCCTAACTTAAAGATTTCTTCCACGCCGTCGCTCAATAGCGCGTCTTTTACCAATTCACGCACCTTTTGGTTCATCTGCTCGGTATCAGGTGCGCCGCCTGTGGTGATTTTAAAGATGATGGTACGGATAGCGAGGTAATAATGAATTTTGTCTTTATGCGCTTTGGTTAGCTCATTACTCCCCACGCAAATGTCATAGGCGGATTTCAAACGCTTGGCTAAATCCATAAAGCGTTTTTCTAGCTTTTTGGATTGCAGCACAAAGTCAGCGGCGGCGTTTAGGCAGTTGAGTTGCTCTAGTGGCGTACCCTTATAGTACAGGCTGGCGTCAAACTTATGAAACACTGTATCGAGTAGGTTTAGGTGGTCTTTTACCACCACGACGGATTTTTGGATATCTTCTAGATTTTGATCTTGACCACCAGTGTAATGCGAGAGCGCCAAGTTCATTTGCTTTTTGATACCGATGTAATCGACGACCAAGCCGCTTTCTTTGCCTTCAAACTTACGATTGACCCGTGAGATGGTCTGAATCAGGCTGTGTTTTTGTAGGGGTTTATCGATATAAATGGTATCGAGGAACGGCACGTCAAATCCCGTGAGCCACATATCGACGACGATGGCGATTTTAAAGTTTGATTTGCCGTTTTTGAATTGACGGTCGATTTCTTTGCGGTATTGCTTATTACCCAGTTTGTCCCACATGGGTTTGATGTCGTCTTTGTTGCGAGTCATGATCATCTTGACTCGCTCCATCGGCATGACTGTTTTTTGATCGCTTTCTGATAAGGTCGTGCCTTCCTCACACGCTCGCACCTCATCCCATTCAGGGCGCAAGTCTATGAGGTCTGCATACAGCTGATAGGCAGCTTCACGGCTACTACAGACAAACATGGCTTTGCCTTTTTGGGTCGTGCCTTCGCTCACACGTGCTTCGTAATGGGTTACAAAGTCCTCGGCAATCGCTCTGATACGGTCAGGGTCACCGAGAATGGTGGACATGCTCGCCATGGCTTTTTTGCTTTTATCGACTTGATATTCGTTGGCACCCGACTCGACGCTGTGCTGGTAATATTTTTCTACTTCTTCTAACTGCTTACTATCGAGCAGTACTTTGGCAGCGCGCCCTTCATAGACGATACGCACGGTGATTTCATCAAACACCGACTCGACCATGGTGTAGCTGTCCACGACTGGACCAAACACGTCAAGGGTGGCGTCTATCGGTGTGCCAGTGAAGCCAACGTAGGTGGCATTGGGCAGTGAGTCGTGCAGGTACTTCGCAAAGCCGTAGGTCTTTTTTACTCCGTCTTCGGTGACGGTGATTTTTTGCTGTAGATTGACTTGGCTACGGTGCGCTTCATCGGAGATGCAGATGACGTTGGTGCGATTGGTCAGTAGCGCCAGATCTTCGGTGAATTTGTGAATGGTGGTCAAAAACACGCCACCGCTCTGCCGCCCTTTTAACTGCTCTCTTAGGTGCGCTCGGCTCTCGACACTGATGATATTGTCATCGCCGATATAGGTCTTGGCATTGGTAAAGGTTTCAGATAGCTGACCATCTAAGTCGGTGCGGTCAGTGATTAAGATAATGGTTGGACTACCAAGCTGAACGTCGCGCATCAGCAGACGAGCTAAAAATAGCATGGTATAGCTCTTACCACAGCCAGTCGCACCAAAGTACGTACCGCCCTTTCCGTCACGCACACCGTCGGTTTCATCGAGCACACCATTCGTATCCACCACTTTCATATGACGTTTGATATTGGCGTATAGCTTGGTGGCGGCATAATACTGCGGATAACGACAGACGATTTTTTCTTCCTTACTGGAAGTGTCTGGCACGTAGATGAAGTTATGAATGACATCAAGCAGTCGGGACTTATCAAACAACCCGCTGACCATGGTCAATAAAGAATGAATGCCGTCTTTTTCCAGCTTTTCATCGCCAGTGACTTTGCGCCACGAGTAGTAAAACTCATAAGGGGCAAAAAACGAGCCCATCTTTGAGTTGACGCCATCGCTGATGACGCATAACGCATTGTATTTAAACAGCTCTGGAATATCACGCTGATAACGAGTGGTCAGCTGATCGTAAGCCTCATACATGGTGGCGTCTTCACGGATGCTGCTCTTGAACTCAAACACCACCAGCGGCAAGCCATTAATATAAAGAATGCCATCAGGGATACGCAGCTCAAAGCCTTGTATCTCCATCTGATTGACGATGCGAAAGCGGTTATTATCGACTGCCTCATAATCAATCAGCTGGATGTAGAGGTCTTTTTGGGTATAGTCTTCACGCTTGAGGGTAAAGCCATCAGCGACAAGCTTCATGATGGCTTTGTTGGTATCGTAAAGGTCGGAGGCAGGAAGGTATTCAAGCTTATGAATGATGGACTCAATCTCATAGTCTGTGATCAAGTCATCTTTATAACGGGTCGCTAGAAAGTGTCGAAGATCAGACTTAATCAACACATCGTTAGGATTGCGGTCGAGCGCTTCACCAAGCGTATGTGGGTAGCCCTCGGCTGCTAGTAGCTCGATAATGGCTTTTTCAAGTCGCTCTTCGGTGAATTTCAATGCTTCGTCCTTTTTCATAATTTAGCGTTTAGAGCGAAATCCTAAGTATAATTCAAAATTTCATTTAGATAATCAAACAAGCGTTTTCATTTTTATCGCTAACATCAAAGAAATATTCAAGCAATTTCTCCTTGTTATCAAATAGATCATAGAACGTTGAGAGACCGCCTGAACCTTCTGAGTTCGTTTCAAGTAGATATATATTTTTCTTATCTGGTGAAGATAGTTCATAAGCTATTGAATAATTCCCTCCAAACATTTTGTAAAGACATACGGGTTTATAGACAATAGCGTTTTTAATCAAAGAATGAAAAGGTTTAACTTTTCCGTTTTCAGATATGCTTAGCATTCCAGCAGCTTCAGAATGATTTATACTTATCGTATCAACATTCTTAGTATTATCTCCGTAGTAACTAATCCCCCATGCGGCTTCAGCCTTACTATTGGGATTGTTATAAGATGATTCCTGTAAGCTATAGTTATCAAAGTTTATCCGTATATATCCATTTTTTTGAAATTGCTTAGTGTATTCGTTTCTCTCAATGCCTTTGTCCCAAATAATTTTTGAATCATTAGTATTAAAACTCCATACTTTTGGAGCATTAGCATTAGGCATATAGTCTTTGACGAACTGACCAAACTCATACGACTTCAGGCTATTCGCTTGCTTGGGATATACATCAACTGCATTAGCGTTGTGGCTATAGCAAATAAGTATAAATAGTAATGGCAGCGCATAGTTCTTTTTCATTTTTGCACCTTATCGCTTAATTTTAAATTCTGTAGGATACTTTCCAAGCACCCTAAAAAATATCATCAGGTATACGCAACTCACCTGACATTAACTTGGGTAAAAGAGTATCGCGAAGTTTAGATAAACTTACATTTACTGAGTTGTTTTGAGCCTGTTTATTAAGGTACGAAAACGCAATCTGATCAAATGCATTCAGAACAGAATTTGATGGCAAACAAAGTTGATGAGTTTGAAAATCCCCTTTTCTAAAAAACTCGCGAGCACTTCCAGATGCAAGTCCAAGTTTTAGAGGGGTTATGAAATCAAGCATGTATTTAACATACGACTTACTAATTTCAGAATTAGGCTTAGGTCTAAAACACCACATGTTTTGATTTCTTAATGCAGGCAATTGATGCGGCTCGATTAAGCCTCTGTTGCCTACACTCGCTCCAACCATAATAAGGTGATAATCAAAAGGCTCACTTAGATATTTAGAAAAAGTATCTTTAAATTCATTAGGTAGATAGACATCATCAGTTAAAAGCTCGACACCTCCTTGAGAAGTAAAGTTTTTTGTTCTCAAAACGAATAAGCCTTTTTCTACGTAATCTTTGCTTTTGAATGCAAAACCGTTTAGTACATCTATTTTTTGCTCAAGCTTCTCAACAGCCCACCCCTTCGGAATCCAACCCATTTCCTCAGTAAACTCAAACGCATCAGGGAATAACTTTTGAATATCTGCCTTGTCTTTTTTCTCAATCGTTTTACGCTGCTCAGCACGCTCTAACAGTTCATCAGGAATAGCATTACCAGCCGCCAGCGCGTTATCAATTACCGGATCAAAATCAACAAACCAGCTTTTAAACAACGCCTGCGCCATCGCTTCTAGAGTTTCGTTCATTTGGCGATTTAGCTCGATTTTATCGTCTAAAGAACCAAGAATATGAGCAATGGCTTTTTGTTCTATAAGTGGAGGTAAGATAACTTCCAAGTCATTTAATTGGTTTTTACTCACATTTGGAAATGTAGACCCTGTGGCAGAAGCTAGTAGTTCTGGGAGCTTGATATCGATAACCCCTTTTAAAAAGCTCTGAAACTCTTTACCTTTTTTATGTCTAAATGCTGCTAATCCTCGACCAATTGCATACTCTTTATCTGACCAATTCATTCTTCCAGTCGTTGAACCACGTACACAGAATAAAAGATCATCTTTTTTAGAGAATTTTTTTGGGTCGGTTGTAAATTGTGTAGGATGAGGATGATTACTACCAAATTCAGTGGGTCCATTTAGCAAAGGTGTGCCATGCCCGTCAGAGTTACAGTCAGCACCTTTTGGTGACTGACCCATAACGATTTCTGCTAACTCCCCTAAAGTACTTACTTCCCAATCACTCGCCATAACCCAACACCTCCAAGTTCTGACGAATGGTCGCGTCTAGCTTTTGCGACTCTTGCATTTGTGTGTATAGCGTTTGGCTTAGCTCCAGCATTTTAGTTTCAAACGGGATGCCATCATCTTCGATAGCAGTAGCCCCTACATAACGCCCAGGGGTGAGCACATAATCATTGGCTTTGATATCTTCTAGACTGGCTGATTTACAGTAGCCTGCTTCATCTGCATAAGCTTCATAACCGCCTGCTTCCGCTTCACCACGCCATGCATGATACGTCTTAGCAATCGCTTCGATATCGTCAGTCGTGAATTCTTTATGCGTACGATCAATCATGCTACCGATAGCGCGAGCATCGATGAATAGCGTCTCACCACTACGGTTACGTAAGCCGCGAGCTTGGCTATGCGCTGACTTGGCTTGTTTATCTTTACTGATAAACCATAAGCACACCGGAATTTGGGTGGTATAAAACAACTGACCCGGTAGCGCAATCATACAATCGACCAAGTCGTTCTCGATGATTTGCTGGCGTATTTCACCTTCACCACTGGTAGTGGTAGACATCGAGCCGTTAGCTAGGACAAAACCTGCCGTACCGTGCTCAGACAATTTGGATATCATGTGCAATATCCAAGCATAGTTGGCATTGCCCGTCGGCGGTGTCGGATACCCTGCCCAGCGTGGATCATCGACTAGCTCATCAGAGGCGCGCCAATCCTTTTGGTTAAAAGGTGGGTTTGCCATGATGAAGGCCGCTTTGAGGTCTTCGTGCTGCTCTTTAAAGAACGTAACGGCTGCCACATCCCCCAAGTGGCTTGAAATACCACGAATGGCAAGGTTCATCTTAGCGAGCTTGTAGGTCGTGCTGGTGTACTCTTGCCCATAGATAGACACGTCTTTGGTATTGCCGTGGTGACTCTCGATAAACTTGATTGACTGCACGAACATACCGCCCGAACCGCAGCACGGATCATAGATTTTGCCTTGATACGGCTCTAGCATCTCTGCAATGAGATTGACCACAGACTTAGGGGTATAGAACTCACCACCGCCCTTGCCTTCAGTCGCGGCAAACTTACCCAAGAAATACTCATACACGCGCCCGACGGTATCTTCTTCTGGATTACCAATGGTATCGATGTTATTCACCACATCAATCAAGGCGGCTAGCTTACTGGCAGTCAGACCTAAACGAGAGAAGTAATTATCAGGCAATGCGCCTTTGAGCGAAGGATTGGTCTTTTCAATCGTGCTCAGCGCAGTATCAATCTTTAGCGCAATGTCTTCTTGCTTGGCATGCTGCTGAATATGGCTCCAGCGGCTCGGCTCAGGCAAATAAAAGACGTTGTCCTTAGTATAGGCAGGCACCATGTCGATGTGCTTCTCGTAGCCAGTATCGATGAGTTTTTGTCGTTGCTGCTCAAAAGTATCACTGATGAACTTGAGGAATATCAAGCTAAGAACGATGTGCTTATATTCTGAAGACTCGACACTGAGCTATGCTGAAGAAACCGTAGAGGTAAACTTGGTAAACTAAGCGTATTAA
>NZ_JAKDUI010000078.1 GCF_030457785.1 Psychrobacter sp.
AGGGTAACAGCAATGGCAAAAACGTCCGGAAAACGCTTTATGAAACTCGCTGGTATGACAGCAAGTATCGCCGGCAAAGCTGCTAAAAACTCATTTAAGCACCTGTCAAGCGATGAAGAAAAGCGGCTGCAAGCGCGCTCAGAGCTGATGCAGGATGTGGGCATTCAGATCGCTGAAACCCTTGGCGAGATGAAAGGTGCGGTAATGAAAGTGGGACAAATCGCCTCACAATACAAGGACGTCTTCCCACCTGAGGTCGCAACCGCTTTAGAAAAGTTACAGAAAGATGCGCCGCCCATGCCCTACTCACAGATACGAAAGCAGCTCGAGCGCGAGTTAAAAGCCCCCGTAGCAGAGCTATTCAGTGAATTCGATGAGACCCCTTTTGCCGCCGCTTCTATTGGACAGGTTCACAAAGCGGTGTTGTTATCTGGGCAGAGAGTGGTCGTAAAAGTTCAGTATCCTGACGTCGATGAAAACTGTGACAGTGACTTAAAACAAGTGCGGATGGCGCTAAAAATTGCTGGTGTGTTGAATATGAGTAAACAGCTACAAGAACAGCTGTTTGATGAGATTCGCCAAAGCTTACATGACGAGCTAGATTACAAAAAGGAAGCGCAAAACTTAAGAGTATTTGGATCGTTTCATGCAGATGATGAAGGTCTGATCATTCCCGAAGTGATTAGCAGTCATTCTTCGAAAAGAATTTTAACGCTTACCGAGGAGCTAGGAGAAACCCTAGCAGTCGCTGCAACATGGGACAATGAGATCAAACAAAAAATAGCCGAGCGACTATTCCACTTTACTGCAGGCCAACTGTTCGGCCTATACCGTATGCATTGTGATCCACATCCAGGTAATTTTTCTTTTCGCAATGACGGTAGCGTCGTCGCCTACGACTTTGGCGGCATCCGTAGCTATAGTGACAATGAAGTTCAGCTGTTCAAGCGTTTTGCCCACCACGCTATCAAAGGCGACGTCACAGCGCTAGAACAAGACCTAATCGCATTCGATATTCGCCGTGACGATGACAAGCACATCCCTGGTGAATTTTATGAAACGTGGCTATCTATCGGTCTCAAACCGCTTTCCATCAAACCTTATCATGAAGGTGCTTTTGATTTTGGCAGCAGTCAAGTACATCATGAAGTCATCACCCAAATGCGCTCATCTTTGAAGTACTTCGGGCAGTTTCAACCTTCTGCAACGACTATGATGCTAGATCGGACGGTTTCTGGTCAATACTGGAACTTGGTTAACTTGGGTGTTGAAATAGATCTATCACCGCTCGTGGATCGCTACTTAGCATTATAAAGACTAGGCGTGTCGAACATTCGATCATGGCGCTGACAGTGACTATTATTTAGGCGACTTTTCAGACAGCTTGCAGATAGAAATCGTAAATATCGTAAATACAGTCATTACGCACGTTAAACATGCAGAGCGTGTCCACAACGATCACAGTAATCCGCCGCCATGGCATGCCCAAACTTACCACAATTTGGGCATGTCACTGGGCTAAGCTGCGGGCGCATGTTACGAGCCAGCTCAGACGTAAAAATACCCGTCGGCACAGCAATAATCGAATAACCAGTAATCATGACCATGGTTGCAATGGTCTGCCCTAGTGGCGTCTTGGGTGACAAATCCCCATAACCAACCGTAGTCATTGTGACAACCGCCCAATAAATAGATAGTGGGATACTAGTAAAACCGTTCTCCGGCCCTTCTATCACATAAATAATCGATCCGAAAATCGTGACCAAAAGTACCAGTGATAGGAAAAATACCGTAATTTTTTGCTGACTGGTTTTGAGCGCCGAGGCCAAAAACCCCGCTTGCTGCATGTAAGTTTTGAGTTTTAACACACGGAATATACGTAAAATACGTAAAATACGTATCACCAGTAGGTACTGCATTCCCACGAACATCAGACTTAGATAACTGGGTAATACGGACAACAAATCCACGATGCCAAAAAAACTGAACGCATAACGAAGACGATTGGGGGCCGAAAACAACCTTAGCGCATACTCAATGGTAAACAGAATGGTAAAGAACCACTCTGCATACCAAAACAGCGTGCCATATTGCAGGCGCATAAACAAAACACTATCAAGCATAACGACAGCGACACTCGCCACAATCGCAATCAAAAGCAAAATATCAAAGAACTTACCCAAGCGGGTGTCTGTCCCTTCAATAATAATATGAATGCGGTTCCGAAAATGTGTGACGGCTTCAGTGGTTGTTTGCTTCATATGGTCAGTGGCATCATAGATTCAGTAGCGTCGTAAAACCATTGACGTGACGACCGCCAGTGATTGAAAATGCGCTGGAAAAGGGCAAGTTAGTCAAAGTACCTAAAACTGGTTTATAATATTGCTCACTTATAACAATCAATACAATCTATAAGTTGCCACAGTGTAGCAAAAAAGCATTAACAGCGACATACAAATCGTTAAGGTGCGGGTCGTACTAATACCATGGCTAGACAGACCCATCATATAATAAAAAAGAGTACGATTGTAATAATGGTTATTACTCGTCACACTTTTTAGCCAAACAAATAATACGTAAAATTTAAGGATGTCATATGGCAGGCCATTCAAAATGGGCAAATATCAAACACCGTAAAGCTCGTCAAGATGCAGTGAGAGGTAAAGTCTTTACCAAGGTAATTCGTGAAATCGTTTCAGCTGCGAAACAAGGCGACCCTGATCCAGACAAAAACCCTCGCTTGCGCGCTGCTGTCGAAAAAGGTCTGTCTGTCAACATGACCAGAGACACAATCAACCGTGCCGTCGATCGTGGTACAGGTGGTGGCGACAACGAAAACATGGAAGAAGTTAGCTACGAAGGCTACGGCGTTGGCGGTGTGGCAGTACTGGTTGAGACCATGACTGACAATCTAAACCGTACTGTCAGTGAAGTACGACACGCCTTTACCAAACACGATGGCAATCTTGGTACGTCAGGATCAGTGGCTTACCTGTTCACCAAACGCGGTGAAATCACCTTCAACGATACAAGCTTGGAAGATGAAGTCATGATGGCTGCCCTAGATGCGGGCGCGCTGGACATCGAGAATGATGGTGAAAGCTTACTTGTCATCACGGAATGGGAGAGTTTTGGTCAAGTCAAAGACGCGCTGAACGCAGCAGATCTCGTCTCTGACAATGCAGAAGTAACCATGTCACCATCCACCTCTGCTGAAATAGGTAACGTCGATGATGCCGAAAAAGTCATGAAGATGATCGATATGTTGGAAGACATAGATGACGTACAGGAAGTCTATAGCAACGTAAACTTCTCTGCTGAAGTGATGGAACAGCTGAATCAATAAGTAGAATTTTCCGCGCTTTTAGCGATTCAGCGTCAACCATAAACAAAGGCCAAACGTTTTTACGATTGGCCTTTTTTGTATTTTGCCGATTTTTGTCTCTAGCACTTAGGGTTTATAAGTCCCTGATAGGTCACTGACAGGCTGCGAGAAACTGTTATTTGACACTAAGCTTTGTAGGTGACACCTTCTAGGGCTAGCAAGTACTTTTTTTTATCTAAACCGCCAGTATAGCCGCCAATCTTGCCATCACTGGCAATCACTCGATGGCAGGGTACAATAATGCTAAAAGGATTTTTGCTGTTGGCATTGGCCACTGCCCGGAACCCTTTTGGGCTATTAACACGTTTGGCTAGTGTTCCATAGCTGATGGTCTCGCCATGAGAGATTGTTTGCAGCCCTCGCCATACTCTTTGCTGAAACTCTGTTCCCAAAGACATGTCCAACGGCAAATCAAAATCTTTGCGGGTGCCACTAATATATTCATTGATTTGTTCGATAGCAGTTAGCAACAGAGCCTGTGTTCTATCAGAAATGCTTAGGCTATTTTTATCTATGAACTCAAAATCACTATCATCAAGCTTGTAATGCTTTTTCAGCTTAGGCACCGACTTCGAACTATGCCAAGAGTCACCTGCCTGCAACCAGTTGACCTCAACCAACCTAGGGCTGTTATGCTCATCGACATTGGAACTGGCACTAGCAATTAAGGTTAATTGGTATGAGCCAAAGTATGCTGTGGTGACTATTATGACTGCTCCTTCTAACATTTATGCCCTAAGACTTTGTTCAATAGCTTAAAAGCCTAATGCACCCTACTCTTTCTCATCTGTCTCGAATAATGCAGCGACAAACTGCTTTGGACTAAAGGCGCGTAAATCGTCAATAGACTCACCAACACCGATATAACGAATAGGCACATCCGTGGTCTCGGCAATATTAAACACCACACCACCTTTAGCAGTACCATCTAGTTTGGTAATAGTGATGCCAGTCAACGGTACGATTTTATTAAATAACTCAACTTGATTGATTGCGTTTTGACCAGTGCCTGCATCGAGTACAATCATGCCTTCGTGCGGCGCGCTTGGATCAGCTTTTCGCATGACTCGCACCACTTTTTCCAGCTCAGCCATTAGGTGCGTTTTATTTTGCAAACGACCCGCGGTATCCGCAATCAACACATCTATATTTCTTGCTTTAGCAGATTGCATGGCGTCGAATATCACCGAGGCACTATCAGAGCCATGACCCTGCGCGACAACAGGAATGTCATTGCGCTCGCCCCATATCTGCAGCTGCTCTGTGGCTGCAGCACGGAAGGTATCGCCTGCTGCTAGCATGACTGATTTGCCTTCACCTTGTAAACGCTTCGCCAGCTTACCGATGGTCGTGGTTTTACCCACACCATTCACTCCGACAACTAAGATAACAAATGGTTTTTTACTGGTATCGATACTGAGTGGTGCAACCTTGGGGGCTAAAATATCGACCAATTCACTTTGCAAAGCTTTATATAACGAATGCGCATAAATCAAATCGCCACGAGCTGTCTGCTCAGTGAGACTTTGGATGATGCGGTTGGTCGCATTGACACCAATGTCGGCAACCAATAGCTGATCTTCGACTTCCTCCAATAGCTCATCATCGATTTCTTTGCCACCGATCAAGATACTAACCATACCTTCGGCCAAGTTTTTACGTGATTTACTCAACCCCGTTTTCATACGATTAAACCAGCTGCCTTTTTTCGCCCCGTCTTGCGACTCGGTTGGTTCTGGCACTGGTTTTGACGTTGGTTCCTCAATGGCAACCGCTTTGCTACTAGCAGAACTGGCGCTTTGACTATCTCCTAATTGCTCTTGCAATGGCATGGTTGGAATATTCGAAGCAGCATTAGGCTTCGCCTTAGATCCAGCTTCTTTGTTTGCATCCGATGGCTTTTCAGATGACTTGTCAGGATTAGTGTACTCTGCTGGCATGCTAATAGGCGCACCTAAAGCAATATCTTCTTCTTTGTCAGCATTTGAGGCAGCCTGAGTGTCAGTACTAGATTCTGTACTGGATTCTGTTTTGAGTTCTTTGTCGGATTCTCGGAGCTCAGTCTCATCTACGATGGGTACGGATTGCGCCGGCAGACTGGGTAAGGTAATATCATCGTCATCTAAATCATCAAGGTCGCCATCTAGATTGATGACCACACGGCTACTGTTATTCGGATTATTCATAAACTCGCCCTAAAAATTAGCACTATCAATTATTTGAATATTTTAAATGTGTTGAGTTGCTGCCGTTTTTTACACCTTTAGCATGACAGCCTATTTCGGTATAGTTTAGCATAATTCTGTGTATGCTCAGCCCTTACCGCATTAGACTAAACTTGAAATGTCCTAAATTAGTTGACCACTACAGTTGAAATATTCTAAAGTCGCCGTTGTATAGCTGGTTTAAATTTTTTACAGCATCTGTCTGCGTAGGCACAGCAAGCAAGAAAAATTTGTACCAGCAGTACGTCCAGCAATATGTGTTGTATCTATATTATTTTTCACCGACTGTATCATCAAATACTGTAGCCTCGTCAGGCTATCTTCTTAGATCAAGAAAGCTTAGCTTAAGGTTTGGACACAAAAATCTGACCCTGTATATGCCGTACTTCGCCTACTCTACAAAGTCTTACATGATCATCACTATATTCAGGAGTTGTCTATGTCGTCGCTATCTAATCATGATAAAAAATACACCAAAAGCGTTGTGAACATCAGCTCGGCGTTATTATTGACGACTATCGCCCTATCTATGATAGGTTGCAGTACCACATCAGACATCAAGCCGACCGCTACTGTGGTGGTTGGGGCGCACACCTCTTTGTAGCGCTTTACTGCTCATCTACCTCTCAGTCAACTTACCCGCTGCCATATTATATAAGTAGAACCTACCATGCCACTGTCTTTGCCAACCTCTTTATCAACACCTAACCTTTCATTACGTATCGCCTGCGCCCTTGTAATGGCAACCACTTTAGCTGCTTGTCAAACCAGCGGGGTTGGCACGAGCTCAGCACAAACGGCTCAAAACGTTGAAGCTTTAGAGACCTCATCTCAAAACTCATCAACTCAAACTAATACCAATCAAAAAAGCACTGATACCAATACTAAAAAATCATCAGCGCTTACTATAGACATGTCAGGTCGACATGAGTACCAATTGGAAAATGGCTTAAAGGTCGTGATAAAAGAGGATCATCGCTCACCAGTGGTCATGACTCAAATCTGGTACCGCGTTGGCTCGGCCGATGAGCCGCTGGATAAGGGTGGTATCTCCCATTTACTCGAGCATATGATGTTTAAAGGCACTACCGATGTATCGAGCGACGACTATGAACGCTTGATTGCAAAGTTTGGTGGCGTGAATAATGCTTTTACCAGCTACGACTATACTGGTTATTACGAGCTATTTCCTGCCAACCGCTTCCCATTAGCGCTAGAGCTAGAAGCGGATCGCATGAAAAATTTGACCTTTGATGAAAGCGAGTTCGTGAAAGAGCACCAAGTAGTAATGGAAGAACGTCGTCAACGTACGGATGACAACCCATTAGCAAAAGCTTATGAGTCATTCCGTTTGCTGGCACTCCCTGACAGTCCAAAAGGCGAGTCCGTCATCGGCCCCATGACTGAGATTGAGTCAATCACACTCGCCGAACTTAAAGACTGGTACCAACAGTGGTATGCACCAAACAACGCCACCTTAGTTATCGTTGGCGATGTTGATCCTGACGAAGTAATGACACAAGTGAAGCGTTACTTTGGAGACTTACAGCCAAGTGAGTTGCCCAAGCGTCCTACTGTTAAACAACAAGGCTTTCGAGGTTATCAAAAAGTCGATTCTGAACAAGCGGTACAAGTGCCCGTATTATTAATGGGTTACAACGTACCTAGCCTTGTCACTGCAGGGGAAAGTAATGAGCAACAGGCTTACTCACTCTCTTTGGCTAAAGACGTTCTAGATGGTGGCCTATCTGCACGCCTTGAGAGCCGATTGATACGAGATCAAGACTTGCTCGCATCTGTTGGCACTTCTTATAACTTACTAGATCGCGGTGATGGATTGTTTTTAATCCAGGCAACACCACGTGAAGGAGTCAGTTTAGAGCAAGCACAAAAAGCCATTACTACTGAGATAGAGAAACTAAAAACCAACCCGATTGCCGCTGATGAAATCAGTCGTGCCAAAACCAATACAGTAACCGGACTCGTCTATGCGCAAGACAGTATGGAAGGTCAGGCGCGCATGATTGGTTCGTTACAATCCATCGGACTGGACTACACCTTGTTTTCCGAATTGCCAACAAAGCTGGATAACGTAACCACCACCGACATTCAGGATGCCAGTAAAAAATACTTAGTCCAAGACAACTTGACAGTGATGCATATCGTACCGCCTACAGAACAAGTAGATACAGATAAATAATAGTGAGCGACTATTCACTCGTACTATGCGTAAACCTGCCATAAACATATGATGAATAATGTGATGATTAAGAAGATAACCATGACTCATAATAATGATTTAGCACAGAAAAGAACAAACTCAATCGTTAATAAACTGTCTCAGCTTAGCATTGGTATCTTGCTAGGTATGACAACGCTATCATTAACAGCTCAAGCAGACACTGCGGGTACGGAAGAATACCGAGCACCTACCGCAAGCATAGACAGCAGTGAGCCCATCGCGGCACTATCAACACTAACCAGTCTTGACGACACCACACCCTTGAGTGTCACCGTTCCGACCATTCAACAGTTCGAAACTGAAGCTGGTGTGCCTGTTCGATTTGTACAAACAACTGCCTTGCCAATCGTTGATATCGACTTGCGATTTAATGCTGGTAGTGCCCGAGATACCAGCATAAGTGCCAACGGCTTCGGTATTGCAAACATGACCGCAACCATGCTGACACAAGGTTCTGAAAGCTTAGATGAGGATGCATTTACTCGAGAGATTGAAACCTTAGGCATCAACCTAAATAGCAATGCCTACAAGGATATGTTTATTGTCTCACTACGTAGTTTGTCTGACGATGAGCATTTGCTTCCAGCTGCCGATCTAATGACACAGATGATTACCGAGCCCGCTTTTGATGAAGAGGTTTTATCACGCAATAAAGCTCGGTTGTTGGTGGGTTTGCAACAACAAAAACAAGATCCTAACAGTCTTGCCAGCATTGCCTTCAATCAAGCATTATACGGCGATCATCCCTACGCACACCCTTCTTCCGGCACTCTCGATACCGTGCCCAACATCGATAAACAACAGCTAATAGACTTTAAAGATCGCTATTTAGTAGCCGCTAATGCCTCTATTGCGATAACCGGTAATCTGACGCTAACACAAGCTAAAACACTTGCTGAAGATATCACCTCCAAGCTTCCTGCCGGTCAATCAGTAGCTGAACTGCCTGAGCCACAACCATTCACCCAAGCACAGCACATTCACATACCTTTCCCAAGCACACAAACAACTGTGTTGATGGGTCAATTGGGTAGCAAGCGTGCCACCAATCCGGCAGAACAGCAACAACAAACAAATTTTGCTGTTGGTAACGAAGTACTCGCAGGAGGAGATTTCAATGCACGATTAATGACTGAAATCAGACAAAACCTTGGCTATACCTACGGTATATCAGGCTCTATGAGTCCGATGAAGGCACGTGGCCCTTACCAAATTGGCTTTTCGACACGCAACGATAAGGCACGTGATGCCATTGATGCCAGCTTAGAAGTGATCAATAAAACCTTGGATGAAGGTATCACAAGTGACGAGATGCGCTTAACCAAAGACAATCTGAAAAACAGCTTCCCGATGGGGTTTGCCAGTAATTCGGGCATTAATGGATTACTCGGAATGATGAACTTTTACCAACTACCAAATGACTATTTAAGCAACTATATCGCTCGTGTTGAGCAAGTAAATCTCACAGACGTCAACCAAACGCTGAACGACAGCCTCAAACCAGACGACTTTTTAATCGTCACCGTTGGGCAAGATGACCCTTGGGCAGATAACAATACCAGTAAGTAGCGCCATTGGTTTATACAAAAAACAATAATGCATATCATTTTTTGTATGACTGGCTTATATAGATATAGATAAGGGGAGATACTAAATAGTATCTCTCCTTGTTGATCACTCTCTACCTTCTTACTCAACAAAAAACCAGCTAATTTTCAGAAACTGTGACCACGACGTCATATACCAAATTTGCAGGCTTATAGGTGGCACCATCATAGCTTAATCTAATGACATGCTTGTCATAAGACTCCACAGCATAGTCACCGTTGGCAAAATCATAGATTGTTGGTATTATCAACAACGCTTCAATTCGCCTGTCATTGACGCTAACCGATATATCCTGCCCTTCTGTTGGGTATAAGAAATAATCACAATAACTATTTACCATAACTTCAGAATTTCTTTCAACAACTTGAGTATCTACCTCTTTTTGTATCAATTTAGGGCAAATATCAGAGCGTTTTGAAGCCAAACGAGCATAAGAGTTTTGGATACTGCTTTCAATCTTTTCATCCTGTGAATCTCTATTAAAACCATCCGTTGGTTCCTCAACGACCTGAGTATTATCAATAGACGGCTCTGAGCTACAAGAGCTGACGGTTGTCAGTAGCAAAGCTAAGATCAAGCCTCCTAGGTACCTCTGATTTTTTTTAAGGAGAGTCCTTTTGGTCTATCGGGTTGATCAGTTTGCATCATTGGTCCATACCGTTTTTTCATAAACCCTACTTATAACAGTGATTCTTTGACTCAAACCCTAGAGCATATAGATAAACGTGAGAATAGATAGACTTGAGGTATGTATTCTCGTAAATCTGAGCAGTTCAGATTCTGAGATCAGAGTCTGAGATCAAAAACTCGAATCTTCATCCCTCCAACTTCTAGATGTGTTCTGGTTGGCTAGTGTTAGTCAATGAACTACCCACTACCTTAGAGGTAGGGGTTTCTTAGGTAATGCTCATACT
>NZ_JAKDUI010000296.1 GCF_030457785.1 Psychrobacter sp.
CGCATTCATCCCACTACCTTAGAGGTAGGGGATTTCTGCGGTAAAATGTTAAAGTTATCACTTGGGTCAGCCAAAGCTACGGTGACTAATTGACTAATGGCCCTAAAAACTGACCAATGGCATAAGATAGTGAAGCTTAAGATGAGGTAAATTGACGCTAATCAAGGAGAGAATTACAAGAAATATAAGCATATCCACAAGATTTTTGTCGATGAGTAGCAAAACTTAGCCATTTCAAGACCACTAAATGAGTGCGCGTGTTAATTAATGACACGTTTCAGCTACTGCGAAACATCGATCACGGTTGGGTTTTCTAACTCACTCTCCGACTGCCCCAGCATTTGTACTCGCTGATCACTAAACATATCCATGTCAGGTGCAAGCGTACGCATGAACCGGTCGAAATACAGCATCTGTTTGGTCAATAAAGCGAAGTCACGTGGGAAGTGAATGCCATGACGCTTACCAACTTCCACGATTTCCAGCATCATTTTATTGAGCTCATCCGCTTGCTCTTTACTATTAAATGGCACGCCACTGGTAAAGGATTTGTCCTCTGCCATAATAGCTTGCATCATTCGCTGCAAATCATTGCCCAATGCCACGACGTCTACTTGGTCGCCACCATGTGTCATCTCCATATCGATCATATGACGAGCCATGGTTTGGTAATCACTGTCTTGCATGGCTTGCATCATGCCCATACAGGCACGCCAGCTCTCAGCTTTTAATTTACCAACGATACCAAAGTCTAAGAAACCGATACGACCGTCTGTCATCAACATCAAATTGCCCGCATGCAAATCAGCATGAAAGCTATTGCATAGCATCAGACTGGCAAACCAAGTATTGAGCGTATCTGCCATCACCTGTGCAGGATCAGCACAGTATTGACGCATAACGGACTCATCCACCATGGAAACACCATATAAACGGCTCATGGTCAACACGCGCTTGGTCGTCAACGCTTCATATACATCTGGCGCGACGACTCGCGTATTTCCTGCCACTGACAAAAACTGCTGAAAATCACGGATATTTTGTGCTTCCGCGATAAAGTCCGTCTCGGCAAGCATACGCAAACGTATCTCATCGATGATTGGTGCGATGCTGGCAAATTTCATCGATGGCATCATTATTTCAAGCAATTTAGTGACGCCATGCAATACCCCCAAATCTGTCTGCATGATGGTTTCCACCCCAGGCTTTTGCACCTTTAACACCACTTCATCTCCGTTATGTAGACGTGCGGCATGTACCTGAGCAATGGAAGCGGACGCTAATGGCTCTGGGTCGATAAAGGCAAACAAATCGTCTATTCTTTTGCCATCAATCGCCAACTCTTCTTTTAAAACCTGTTCGATATAAACATAAGATAAGGGCGTTGTTTGATCCAAGCAGCTTTGAAAGGCGGTGACATACTCCCGTGGGAATAAGGACGGAGTACTAGCAATGAACTGACCGATCTTAATATAAGTCGTGCCTAGCTGCTCAAAGGTTTCTTTTAACAGCATGGCATCAGGCTTTTCACCTTTCGCGACTCTAATCGCTGACAGACCAGCCACACTGACCGTTTGACGAACACGATTGGCGACATTGAACGTATGCTTTAATAAATTCGGGCGATGAATTTTCATAAAATACAACTATGATAATAAAAAGAAAGTTAAATAATAAAAAAGAA
>NZ_JAKDUI010000079.1 GCF_030457785.1 Psychrobacter sp.
AAGTATGAGCATTACCTAAGAAACCCCTACCTCTAAGGTAGTGGGTAGTTCATTTAATGCTTCTTTAATCAATGCGCCTCATCCCAGTTTTCACCACTATCGGTTTCAACCAGTAATGGCACGGCAAAGTCTACATTCCAGCCTTTGTTTTTCGCGGTGTCTTTTAATACGTCTTGCATGGCTGTTTTGATTAGGCTGCCTATCTCATCGACTTTATCCGTATCAACTTCAAACACCAATTCATCATGGACTTGTAGCAGCATTTTTGCTTGATTTTTTGGCAATACTTGATCGACGGCAATCATGGCCAGCTTAATTAAGTCAGCGGCTGAGCCTTGTAGTGGCGCATTAATCGCAGCACGCTCAGCGCCTTGTTTAACCATACGATTGCTATGGGTGATATCAGGTGTGTAGAGCTTGCGACCTAATATGGTCTCGACGTAGCCGTTATCATGAGCGCTGGCGCGAGTGTTAATCATATAATTTTTTACACCAGGGTAACGCTCAAAGTACATGTCGATATAGTCTTGCGCTTCATTGCGGCTCATCTGTAGCTGCTTGGCAAGACCAAAGGCGCTCATGCCATATAGAAGACCAAAATTAATGGCTTTGGCATTACGACGCTCAGTGGGTGTCACATCTGCGACATCTTTACTAAGCACTTCAGCAGCGGTGGCAGCGTGAATATCTAAGCCTTCATTGAAGGCGTGGGTGAGGTTTTTGTCTCCTGAAAAGTGTGCCATCAAACGCAGCTCAACTTGAGAGTAATCTGCAGCCAAAATCACACGACCTTCTGGAGCGATGAAGGCTTGACGAATCAATCGACCAGTCGCAGTACGAATCGGAATATTTTGTAAGTTGGGGTCAGTTGATGATAAACGACCAGTGCTGGTCAGTGCTTGGTGATAGCTGGTGTGTACACGGTCAGTCTCAGCGTCTGCGACATTGTCCAGTGCGTCTGTATAGGTGCTTTTTAGCTTTGAGAGACCACGATACTCAAGGACAATCTCGACCAATGGGTGATCAATTTTTGAGAGTACGGCTTCACCAGTAGAGTATTGTCCAGATTTAGTCTTCTTGCCACCAGGCACGCCCAGTTTATCAAACAGCATCTCGCCTAATTGCTTCGGTGAGCCAAGATTAAATTCTTCGCCTGCAATTTCATAAGCACGTTTTTCAAGCGCGATTACTTCATCATCAAATCGTTCGGATAATTCATTGAGAAATGAGCGTTTGATTAAAATACCGTTTGCTTCCATTTGGCAAAGGATTTCTGCGGAAGGGATTTCTAGTTCGTGCAATAATTGAGCGTTGTTTTCATCAGCATCGAGTTTTTCGCTAAAGACGTCAAAGAGCTGATAAGTGATGTCGGCATCCTCACAGGCGTAATCACTGGCAATATCAATCGCGACTTGGTCAAACGTCACTTGCTTAGCGCCTTTTCCTGCCACTTCTTCGTAGCTGATGGTCTGGGTTTGTAGATAATGCCGTGCCAAGTCATCCATGCCGTGACGAGTAGCAGCAGCGTTAATCACGTAGCTGGCAAGCATGGTATCCATGCGCCAGTTATTGGGTCTTTCATGTATCGCCCCGATCAAGTCGATATCATAGTGACTAAGGATATGAGCGTCATATTTGAGATGTTGACCGATCTTGCCAATGTTTGGATTCTCCAAGATAGGCTTTAATCGAGCCAAGACCGTATCGCGATCTAGCTGCTTGGCAGTTAGTTCGTCACCTTCTAGACTGTGAGTGAGTGGAATGTAATAAGCTTCATGCGCCTGCAAGGCAAAAGACAGACCAACGATCTCCGCCTGACGCCAATAGACGCTGGTGGTTTCGGTATCGAGGACGAAGTGCGATGCGTCTTCTAAGTGTTTAACCAAGCTATCAAAGGCAGGCTCATCTAAAACAGTATGCCAAGCTCTGTCCTGGTACGGACGGTCTGTGCCACTCTCATCCGAGTTTGACTGCAGGGATTTGGCGATTTGCGCTTGTGATTCGGCATTCGCTTGACTGTCAGCGACACTTTGTGAGCCGTTTCCATTTGCATTGGCGGGATGGTTTGGGTGATCAAGAGATGCCAACTCATTTCTAAACTCTAGCTCAGTGTATAGCGCTCGCAAATCATCGATATGAGCACAAGGGTCGGTGTTGATTTTTAAGTCCTGCCATTCTTGTCCGACACTCAAATCCGTGACGATGGTGGCCAGTTTTCGATTAAAAGGAATGTCATCAGCGTGCTCAATCAAACCTTTTGCGCCGCGACCTTTGATAAAACCAATATGCTTTAACATATTACCGATATCGCCATACTCAACGAGCAAATCTTTTGCGGTTTTTTTGCCGATTCCTGGGACGCCTTTGATGCCATCCGAGGCATCGCCCATCAGGGTTAAAAAATCAATTATCTGATTTGGATTGATACCAAACTTGTCGACGACCGCTTGGGTATCCGTGACTTTACCAGTAAAGCTATCTTCCAATATGACGCAATCATTGACCAGTTGCATCATGTCTTTATCACCAGTGGAGATGACCACGTGATGACCATATTCTACCGCTCGATGTGCCAGCGTTCCGATGATGTCATCGGCTTCTGCACCTTCGATACGCAACAGTGGAATCCCTAAAGCAGCAACCAAACGATGAATATAAGGAATTTGCTCCAGCAGCTCTACATCAATAGGTGGGCGGGCGGCTTTATAATCAGGGGACATGTGATGACGGAAAGTCGGTGATTTGGTGTCAAAACACACCGCCATATGAGTCGGGTGATATCGACGCATCAGCTTAAGCAGGGCATTAAGTGTGCCACGAATTGCATTGGTTATTAGCCCTTGAGAGTTTTGCATGGTTTTTGGTAGGGCATGATAAGTGCGAAACAAATAATAAGAGCCATCTACTAGGATAAAAGGCGGCTGCTCTTTATCCACATGACTGGTGTCCATCATCGCTACATTGGGCATAGTGTCAAAGTTTGGTAGGGCTTTCGGGTCAAGCGCTTGGTGCGAGTTGTGTTCACTGTCGGTTATGTGGTCAGTCATATAAGTCACTTATCAGCTGTGGGATAAAAATATAGACTCATTATAACGATAAAATCAGCGCGTGCCGAGCTGCATCAAAAGTTACAATTTACTTCAGGGCGGTTTTAGCATCAGCCCTCACTACCCAAATGTTTACTAGCACAAAAAAAATGAACTCGGCATTTACCGAGTTCATTTCTTATAACGTTTTTAAGACTGCGTACCAATAAGTATGGTGATTACAAATGCTGAACAGCCAAACTTGCTAAGTGGTACTATTTCACTTCTGAGGTCACTTCAACATCAATATTGCCACGCGTTGCTTTTGAGTATGGGCAGACTTGATGTGCCTTTTCGACCAGTTTTTGAAACTCATCAGCAGACAGTTCGGTGTTTTCACCAACCACATAAATTTTCGCAGCCAGTTTGTAATCGTGGCTGTCGCCTTGTAATAAGTCGACTTCGATTTCGGTTGTGGAGTCAAACGTGGCTTTTTCCATTTGCTTGACTGCACCCAGCGCACCATCAAAGCACGCGCTGTAACCTATGGCAAACATCTGCTCTGGGTTGTTACCTTCTTTGTCTGAGCCTGGCGGAACCATGTTGATGCTGAGGTCGTTGTCGCTCAAAGTGGCTTTACCCGCACGACCGCCAGTGACTGTAGCTTTGGTAGAGTATAAAGCTTTCATGACATGTCCTTTGTTATTGATTTTCACGTTGATTTTTCGGTAAAGCACTGGTTGCTAAAATGCGCCTTACTGAAGGGGGTGTGTTCTGAAGTGAGTGCCTTTTTTATAAGTGCCTTTTTATTATTTTCCACTAACACTTATCGTAGCAGTTTGCACAGCTAGCGCAGTGCAGCTGTAGTAACTATATATGATAGGTTTGTAAGTGCGACAGCTAGGGCATGTCGCTAATATGGACGATACCATTATAAAGAACACTGCCAAATTTCTATGAATTAAAAACAGCGGTGAACTCAGCGATGCTTCAGTCAATGAATACGTCGATGAAGGAATAGTTGGCTAAATTATCAAGATATAGACTTGTTGTTGCGTCCATTAAACCAATAAAAACTGAGTGAGGTGACATGAGTTAGTTCTGCAGTATGAAGTGAAATCCGTTACAATACGCGCATATTTACCCTATTTATTTAGAGCCATCTCTAAATGACCTAACTGTTGAAGCCGAACACTATGAGCGTAGATCCGAAAAAACTAAAGCAAGAAGTTACCAAACGCCGTACCTTTGCCATTATTTCGCATCCCGATGCGGGTAAGACCACCATGACCGAAAAACTATTACTATGGGGTCAGGCGATTCAGGTAGTGGGAGAGGTCAAAGGTCGCAAGACGGATCGCCATGCGACGTCTGACTGGATGAGTATGGAGCAAGAGCGTGGTATTTCTATCACGACTTCCGTCATGCAGTTTCCTTATAAAGACCATATGGTCAACTTGCTCGATACACCAGGTCACGCTGATTTCAGTGAGGATACTTACCGTACTCTAACCGCTGTAGATAGTGCACTGATGATGGTCGATGGCGCAAAAGGCGTTGAAGAACGTACCATCAAGCTGATGGAAGTGTGCCGGATGCGTGACACACCGATCATCTCATTCGTTAATAAACTTGACCGTCAGATTCGTGAGCCACTTGAGCTACTCAGTGAAATCGAATCAGTGTTGAAGATTAAATGTGTGCCGGTCACTTGGCCCATCGGTATGGGGCAGGATTTTGTCGGTGTTTATCATTTGACCGAAAACAAAACCTATCTATATGAAAAAGGTCATGGCGGTGATATGACGGTCGCTGAAACTCGTGAGGGCTATGATTATCCTGATATTCGCGAACGTTTGGGCCAGTTGATGTTTGACGCTTTTGAAGAGTCGCTTGAACTGGTGCAAATGGCGCTAGAAGATTTCAGTGTTGAAGAGTTTTTAGCAGGCGAGATGACGCCAGTATTGTTTGGTACCGCATTGGGCAACTTTGGTGTCAACATGGTGCTAGATACGTTGGTCAAATACGCGCCATCACCAAAGGCGCATCCGACTAACGAGCGGGAAGTGGCAGCCACTGAAACTGAGTTTAGTGGGTTTGTATTTAAAATCCAAGCCAACATGGATCCACGTCACCGTGACCGCATTGCCTTCTTACGTGTTTGCTCAGGTAAATACGAGAAAGGCATGAAGATGAAGCATGTGCGTCTGGGCAAAGACATACGTATTGCCGATGCCTTGACCTTCCTCGCTGGCGACCGTGAGGCACTAGAAGAAGCCTATCCAGGTGACATCATCGGCCTGCACAATCATGGAACGATTTCTATCGGCGATAGTTTCACCGAAGGCGAGGAGTTGCACTTTACGGGTATCCCGCACTTTGCCCCTGAGTTATTTCGCCGCGTGGTGCTAAAAGACCCATTAAAATCGAAAGCATTGCAGAAAGGCTTGCAGCAGTTAAGTGAAGAAGGTGCTACTCAGGTCTTTATGCCGCAGATTAATAACGACCTCATCTTGGGTGCGGTTGGTGTGCTACAGTTTGAGGTAGTCGCGCATCGCCTAAAAGAAGAATACAAAGTGCAGTGTACCTTTGAGCCAGTATCGATTGCCACGGTACGCTGGATTCACTGCGATGATGAGGTAGCGCTGGCTAAATTTAAGAAAAAAGCGCACGACCAGCTATCAATAGATGGTGGCGGTTATTTGACGTATCTAGCGCCATCGCGTGTGAACTTGCAGCTCATGGAAGATCGCTATCCAGAAGTAACTTTTAGTAACACGCGCGAGCACTAAAATCGCAAGAATTCAACCGGCAGATATCCACTGCGTTGAGTATCCTGCAAGCAAGAAAAGGCACGAATATCGTGCCTTTTTTGTGGATGTCTATTTTAAGACAGTAGCAAAAAACACCTGCTATGCCGTAACACTTCCAAAACACAAACAGTGTTCCTACAATAGTGTATCGCTGATACGGTAGAATACTAAACAGGTACTTACTTATTAACTGACCGCTATAACTGACGGCGCCGTGTTCTCAATCTAAATGAAGACTCTAAGCCGGCCAATGCCTAAGATTATTCGTAGTCAATCATTGCGATTCTATAAACCCCATTTTCACGGCATAACATCCCTTTGAATAATCAGTAGAAGTTTCTCTAGAATTAGCTTATGACAAGAGTATTTTATAACAATAAGGAGTAGGACAACGATGAATAATACAGACAGCTCGGAGACGACAGAAAATACTGAAACCTGGCATCTAAATGCGTTGACAGAAGCACTCGGGGACTTGACGTTGCCAGTCAGTGACAGCCTGTCCGTCGGACGCGGTAGTGACAATGATGTCGTGTTGGGCAGCAAGCAAATATCACGCAATCATGCTCTGCTCAGCGTATCGGATGGCCAGATATATGTAAAAGACTTGGGCTCATCAAACGGAACATTTATCAATGATCAGCGTGTAGAGGGCGATGAATCCAGCTTGCTGCAAGCAGATGATACCGTTGGGTTTGCAAGTTTTACCTTTCGGGTCATTGCGCCAGTGGCCGCCCAGACAAGCAGCGCACAGGCAGCACCAGTGGTGGAGAAAGAGCCAGACGTTAGGGAAGATGTTGGTGCTGAGCCATTGCCTGTTGAGCCGGCTGCGCAAGAGCCAGTGACAACAGAGCCAGTGGGCGAAGAATCCGTAGACGAAGAGCTAGTGGACGAAGAGCCAGCAGCCGAAGAACCTATCGTAAAAGAGACAGGTATTGAGGAGATGTTGCCAGCCCGCGAGGATAAAGTAGAACCAGAACCCACGGGAAGTCTGGCAGCGCCTATAACAGAGTCAGATAATGATCTTGAGCCAACCGATGATACTGCTGTGGCATCACCAGTCAAGGCTGAAAATACAACGCCTTCAGCCGTCAAAGAAGAAATGCTACTCAAAGAAGAAGCGCCAGCAGAGCAACCAGCTAAGCCTAAAGAGCAACTAACTGCGCCTGAAGAGCCAGCTTTGAGTGAAGAGCCAGTCACGCAACCAGAGCGTAATAAAACGACCAAAACGACTCTACAAGAAGAGGCCGACCCTGATATTTTACGTGCTAAGCAGGCAGCCAGTGCTCAGTTTTCAGGTACCGCAAATCTTGAGCAGTCTCGTGATCTTGGTACTGAGGGTAACAATGCGATGGATCAGGAACTCAATAATCCAGCCCACACAGAGCAAGCAGAGAAAAGCGCGAGTGGTGGTTGGTTTATATGGGTGTTCGTCGCGATTTTGATTATTGGATTGGCAATATGGTTTTTTAGTATGAACGGTGCATAATTCAATAATTAGTCATTCCATTTAAGTGACTGGAGAGCCAGCGATGTTTGGTATAATCGTTTATCGCTGCCCGTGAGTATGACAGTGGTCGCTGATACGCTGTTTTAGTACCAATACGCTGTCTTAATAACGTCAACATTCAGTAGAGTGTTGACGTTATCGTTTATTCGTATTGCAATTAGGGCGTGTTGAACATATGGCCATAGCACTGACATCTTTATTGTTCTTGTGTTTTGCTAATAGTTTGTTGAGAGAGTTTTACCATGATTACCTTTGAAGAGTATCAAGCGTTTCAAGACCGAGGCTTTAGCCATGCACCACTGATCAAAAAACGTCTGATGGATGCACAGACGCCAGTATCCGTGTTTTCTAAAGTTCGTGATTTGAGCGGATCGGCGTATTTGTTTGAGTCGGTAGTCGGTGGTGAGCGTTGGGCACGGTATTCGATGATCGGGTTGGGTAATGATCTGATCTTGCAGTATTCAGACGGTATCATGACAGTTAAGAAAAACGATCGCAACGACGTAGATGCGGTAGATGACCCCTTTGATTATATTCGTCAGCTCATGGCTGAGTATAAAATGCCTACATCAGAGGATATCGCTGCATTACCAAGCTTTAGCGGTGGTCTGGTGGGTTACTTTGGGTACGATATGGTTCGAGTGATTGAACCAAGTGTGGGCTTGTCTGATGCGCCAAACCCGATGTCTATGCCAGACATGTGGCTGATGTTATCTATGAGCGTGATAGTTTTTGACAGCCTAGAAAACACGCTATCTATCATAGTCTATGCCGACTGTAATGCCGAAAACGGTTATAGCAATGCCATTCGGCAGCTGGAAAAAATAGAAGAGAAGCTGACAGAAATGCCGAATTTAAATGCACCCATTATGCCGACGCCAAAATTTCAGTCACAAACAGGGTTAGAAAAATACTGCAACGATGTCAATAAAATCAAAGAGTACATCTTAGCAGGCGACGTGATGCAAGTAGTCCCAGCTCAGCGACTGACCGCGGATTATAGAGGCGATTCTCTTGCTGTATATAGAGCGTTGCGCTTTTTAAACCCATCGCCTTACTTATTTTTGGTTCATGGCTATACTCTAGATGATCATAAGCGCTTTGATATCATTGGCGCTTCTCCTGAAATCCTATCACGTATTGACAATGGTAAAGTTACCGTGCGACCGCTGGCGGGCACACGCAAGCGTGGTCAGAACGAAGCAGAAGACATCGCATTGGAGCAAGAGTTATTAAACGATGACAAAGAGATTGCTGAGCATCTGATGTTAATTGATTTGGGGCGTAACGATATCGGTCGAGTTTGTGAGTATGGCAGTGTCAAAGTCACCGACAAGATGTTTGTAGAGCGGTATTCACAAGTGATGCATATTGCCTCAAATGTCGAAGGGACCGTAGCGCCAGATAAGGATGCATTAGACGTCTTCTGTGCGACGTTTCCAGCAGGAACGTTGACAGGCGCGCCAAAAATACGTGCCATGCAAATCATTGACGAGATTGAGCCTGTGCGCCGTACGGTTTTCGGCGGGTCTGTCGGTTATTTAGGCTGGCATGGCAATATGGATACTGCGATTGCCATTCGTACGGCAGTGATGCGTCGCGGAAAAATACATATCCAAGCGGGCGCGGGTGTCGTCGCCGACTCAGTACCAGAAGCAGAGTGGGATGAGACCAATAGAAAAGCACTGGCATTGCTCAAAGCAGTAAAAATGGCCTGTAATGGTTTACGCATTCGTTAGACAACGACGTCACTAGAAGTAACTAAAACAACTACTGGAATGATAGCAAGAAAACCCACTGTTTTTCTTTCATAAAAAACAGACGTATAATCAATCGCTTAGGTGAAATTGTTAAAATAAATGCAAAAAAGGTAAAAAAGGGCTTGCGTCTCTCAAAATATTTGATAGAATAGCCACCACTTTGAGGGAACAAGCCGACTTAGCTCAGTTGGTAGAGCAACTGACTTGTAATCAGTAGGTCGCCAGTTCGATCCCGGCAGTCGGCACCATCTCTTCAAAGTAGCTTTTTATAAACTTACTTTAGATTAAAGTCACTTTATTCAAAGCAACCCAAGGTGGGATTGGGGAGCGGTCAAACCCAACAGACTGTAAATCTGTCGCGAAAGCTTCGAAGGTTCGAATCCTTCTCCCACCACCATATTTTAAAATTTGTCATAGCGCCAAGCATGCTCTTTTATATCTAAAGACTCTCGATTAGAGTCAGTTAAAATAAGAGTATTTGCGGGTGTGGTATAATGGTAACACCTTAGCCTTCCAAGCTAATGACGCGGGTTCGATTCCCGCCACCCGCTCCATATATGCACCATCGCAAAAAGCTATCAATAATACATCACGATTATCAGTTTTGATGACTGTATCGTGATATTTTTTTTAGTAAGACTACAGGTTGTCACTGTAGCATATTGAAAATATGCTCATATAGCTCAGCGGTAGAGCACTCCCTTGGTAAGGGAGAGGTCTCGAGTTCAATTCTCGATATGAGCTCCATTTATTGTTTATGCATTTTGTGTTTGCTTCGCTGCTTTAATACACAGCTTTACGTCGATATCGAAATTATAGAATATTGAAAACTATAAAATTAGTGTGGCAAGTTATAATTCAAAGGTGACACTAAGGTGTTGCCTTTTAGTGCTGTCAATTTGTTATTAAGTCGTTAAGTTATAATGAGAAAATGGTTGATAGGGGCTATTATAGGTAGTTGAATAGATTGAAAAGTCTGTGTAACGCCTATAGATATGAAATATATACAACGAGCACGAAATACTGAAGTGTGTAAAATATCGAAGAGTATATAACGAAACGTCTAAGTAGCGACGACACTATTTTTTTAATAGAAATACCTTAGTAGTTAAGCCATAGCGTCAACGATTTGATGGTTTGGTATGTATCATCAGCCGTCAAACAGCTATTCACTGTTCTTTGATTGATAAATCTTCACCAAAAAAAGAGGAATTACCCATGGCAAAGGCCAAGTTTGAACGTAACAAGCCAC
>NZ_JAKDUI010000080.1 GCF_030457785.1 Psychrobacter sp.
CGGCGTCAATGAAACGACTAGCCCTACGCTCAACACCCTACTATTTCTTATTTTTTTATCGTTGATAAGGTTACGCTTTATTTATGAAAGCCAGTCAGTTTTTATTTGCCACACTAAAAGAAACCCCAAGTGATGCCGATATCGCCTCAAGCCAATTGATGGTCCGTGCCGGTCTGATTCGTAAAATCGCCTCTGGGTTGTATATTTGGTTGCCTATGGGCTTACGCATCCTGCAAAAAGTCGAACGCATTGTTCGCGAAGAGATGCAAGGCGTCGGCGCACAAGAAGTGCTTATGCCAATGACTCAACCTGCTGAACTGTGGCAGACGACCGGTCGTTTTGACGATTATGGTCCTGAGCTATTACGCTTCAAAGATCGTCATGAGCGCGATTTCGTGCTTGGTCCCACTCACGAAGAGGTTATCACCAATCTTGCCCAAGGTGAGCTACGTAGTTATAAGCAGCTTCCGATTACTTTTTTTCAAATTCAGAGTAAATTCCGTGATGAAATTCGCCCACGTTTTGGCGTGATGCGCGCACGCGAATTCACTATGAAAGATGCTTATTCATTTCATATCGATCAAGCATCTTTAGCGAAGACATACCATGCTATGTATGGTGCTTATACCCGCATTTTCACACGCTTAGGTTTGGACTTCCGTGCGGTACAGGCAGATACCGGTTCTATCGGCGGCTTTGCTTCGCATGAGTTCCACGTCTTGGCAGAAAGCGGCGAAGACGATATCGCTTTCTCAGATTCTTCTGATTATGCTGCCAACGTTGAGCTGGCTGAAACGGTGAGCATCGCGGACCGTCAACCACCAAAAATGGCACGCGAAGATGTTTCGACAGAAGGCATGACCAGTTGTAAGATGGTGGCTGAACACTTGGATGTCCCATTAGCCACCACGGTTAAAACCTTAATCGTACATGGCCACACCGAAGACGACCAACCACAGCTTATTGCAGTGGTATTGCGTGGTGATCACCAACTAAACACCATCAAAGCTGAAAAAATCGAAGAAGCCAATGTGCCACTAACTTTGGCTTCTGACGAAGAGCTAAAAGCAGCGGGCTTGCATAAAGGCTACATTGGTGTTGATTTGGATATGCCCGTGTTGGTCGATCGCTCAGCTGCAACCTTGTCAGACTTTGTCACTGGCGCCAACGAGATAAATAAACATACGATCGGTATGAACTGGGCACGTGATAAGACCATTACCCGTATCGTGGATGTTCGTAACGTAAAGAAAGGTGACCCCTCTCCTGACGGCAAAGGCACACTCGACATCAAACGTGGTATCGAAGTCGGTCATATATTTCAATTGGGTGACAAGTACTCACAAGCGATGAACTGCACTGTTTCTGGTGAAGATGGCAAGCCTGTGACACTTATGATGGGTTGCTATGGTATTGGCGTAAGCCGTATCATCGCTGCTGCCATCGAGCAAAACAATGACGAAAACGGTATCATGTGGCCAAAAACGCCAGCGGTTGAGGACTCTATCGCGCCGTTTGAAGTTGCCATCATTCCGATGAAGTCAAAAGAAGAGACCGTCATGCAGACAGCAACGGCGTTGTATGACGAACTAAAGGCACAAGGTGTCAATGTGCTACTCGATGACCGTAACGAACGCCCTGGTGTTAAGTTCGCAGATCTTGAGCTGATCGGTATTCCACATCGTATCGTCGTCTCTGATCGCAACTTAGCTGAAGGCAAATACGAATACGTCGATCGCCGCGAGCCAGAGAAACAAATGCTCAGCCGTGATGAAGTTATTGCCAAAGTAACTCGCAAATAATCTTACTTGCACAGACTGTCAAAAAAAGCGCCTACCTCATGAGATAGGCGCTTTTTTAATGGCTGGCAAATTACATCGATGGCATGCTAATTGTATAGTGCTTATTTTATGTCGTACTCATTAGAGATAGCTCGACTACGCTTTTGCGTTTCGTTTGCCACACATACATCAGCACTAACCATGGCATATACGACAGAGTTATTCATTGGTCCAGCATAGTTAAAGTCACATTTCTCACTTCGTGTCTTCAACCAAGCACGCTGCTTTTTATCTAATCGCGCTTTTTGCTGCTGGTCTAGCGTAGGATAAACGCTCATGTAGAGGTCATTCAATCGCTTTTTTTCGACTGCTACCGCATTATCGCCACAGGCAGTAGCCACTTCCATGTATGCATCTTCACAGACATAGTTGTTTTCTACAAACTCTGCTTGCGCTGCGAGCGATGTAGAAAACAATAACGCCGCTGTACCTACCAACGCCAACGAATGCCTTATTAACTTCATGCTTGTCATCCATTATCAAATAAACTTTTTTTATTATAGGACATAAGCATGACTCATAACGTCAGTATTTATTGACGAATTAAGCGGCTTGGCTTAGGTAGCAACTCAGTATGACTGACACGACAAGGATTAATATCGATACCACCTCGACGTGTGTACCATGCTCTAACCATTAGCTTGTCTGGCTCAAAATAGCGGCTTAAATCAGCAAATATTTGTTCGACACACTGCTCGTGAAAGCCATTGTGCTGACGAAAGCTCAAGATATAACGCAGGATATTGGCTGTATTAACCGGCTTATCCGTTGTCATTGAAACTGCCAATGTACCCCAATCTGGCTGATTGGTCACCGGACAATTACTGCGTAGCAGGTTAGAATAAAAAGCAAAAGGCTCAGCGCCATCAATTTCTAAAACATTGCTACTGTCTGGCTCCTGATCATTACTTAACAGTGACGCATCAGGGTGGTCACACAATGCTATTTTTTCACTGCTATTTACAAGGGCATCATCAATACACACACCTTCCGGCTGTGCAATCAACAACCCCGACAGATCGTTATTTTGCTCATCATTTAAGCCAAACAGTTCGACCTGAACTTTTGCTTGAACACAAGCTGATAAATCTTTGGCAATCAGTGCTTGCACTTCTTCCCAACTAGAAAATTCTGTAAAGTTAATGCTGTTTAAGTACAGTTTAAGCGACTTTGATTCTATGATAAATGGCGAGCTCGCAGGAATTGCAAAGCGCGCGATGGCAACTTGCGAGATGCCTTGCGTATTTAACCAAGACATCTCAAATGCCTGCCACCAATCAATACCAATAGTTAGTTTATCGTCTTGCCATCCAATTGCGTCACGCCCCATACTGCGGGCGATAGGATACAAAGTTTCTGGACTATACTCAGTAGGATAGTCGGTGGTCTGCTCGCCCAAAATACCGTGGATACTCATTTATCTTCCTAATACTAAACAAAAAAGCTGCTCTAAAACACCAATAAACCGATCAGATCGTGCATTTATCACGTGTCTAAACTGTGATTATTACAAACGCACGCGTGAACCGTTACTCAATAGACGGTAGGCAATCGTATAAAATATCGCACAGAATGCAAAAATAGCGACCATCGAATACCAGACATTGACATCAGAGTACCCAAGAATACCGTAACGAAACGAATTAACCATATATACAATTGGGTTCAATAGCGACACATTTTGCCAAAACGGAGAGAGATTCTCCATCGAGTAAAACACCCCGCCAAGATATGTAAGTGGTGTCAATACAAAGCTTGGAATGATTGAAATATCATCAAATGATCGAGCAAATACTGCATTAATAAAGCCGCCAAGTGAAAACAATACAGATGTACCGAGCACCGTAAACACTGTCACGAACAGATGCTCGATACCCAAGTTGGTAAAAAACAACGCCACTATAGAAACGATAAGACCAATGGCCAAGCCGCGAAAAATACCACCGCTGATATAACCCATCAAAATAGCATGTTTGGATACGGGCGAGACCAAAAGCTCCTCGATACTGGCCGTAAACTTGGCACTAAAGAAGCTCGACACCACGTTGGAGTAACTGTTGGTAATAATCGACATCATAATCAAGCCAGGCACGATGAACTGCATATAAGGTACACCACCCATCTCACCCACACGCGAGCCAATCATCTTACCAAATATGACGAAATACAGGCTCATGGTGATCACTGGTGGCAGTAGTGTCTGCGGCCAAATACGTAAAATACGGCGAATTTCTTTGAACCAAATAGTACGAAAAGAAATCCACTTCATGCTCCATGACGTGGTCTTATTTTGCTCTATCATTTCTTGACTCATAAACCCGCCTCCTTCATGCTGTCCGCACTTTTAACATTTTTATCTACCAATCGCATGAATAACTCTTCCAATCGATTGGCCTTGTTACGCATACTCGCCACAGTGACGCCTTGCGCTGATAACTGATCAAAAACACCATTCAACGACTCACCTTCTGTCAGAGTCACTTCCAGCGTTTGGTTATCCGGCTGCGACAATCCTGTCACGCCCTTCAAATCCAACTGACCAGTAAGCGGCGTCTCTAAATCAAACACGAAGGTTTCAACAGACAGCTGTGCCAACAAGTTTTTCATCTCTGTATTAATGCGAATCTCACCATGATCTAAAATCGCAATACGCTTACATAGCTGCTCTGCTTCTTCCAGATAATGCGTCGTCAAAATAATAGTGGTTTTTTCTTCAATATTAATCTGCTGCATGAATTCCCACATAGAACGGCGCAGCTCAATATCGACACCGGCCGTCGGCTCATCAAGAATCAATAGCTTTGGCTTATGAATCAGCGCACGGGCAATCATCAAGCGCCGTTTCATGCCACCCGATAACTCACGTGATTTGCTATTACGCTTCTCCCACAGACCAAGTGCTGTCAGCAATCGTTTTGACCGTGGTCGTGCCTCCTTGGCAGGAATACCAAAGTAACCAGCTTGGGTAATCAAGATATCTTCAACTTTTTCAAACATATTGAAGTTAAACTCTTGCGGCACGACACCAAGGTACTGCTTGGCAATCGACGGATTTTCCAACAAGTCTGTTCCAAAGATACTGACGCTACCGGTCGTTGGTTTAAACAACGAGCTGATAATGCCAATCATCGTTGATTTACCAGCACCATTTGGACCAAGCAGCGCAAAAAAACCACCCTGAGGGACGGTTAAATTGACATCTTTGAGTGCTGAAAACCCGTTTCCATAGGTTTTGGATAGATTCTGAATAGTAAGTGCTGGTACTTCAGACATGAATACCTCTTTATTTGTTATCAATGTATATAAGATCGTTTTAAAAAACGACTAGGGCGTGTCATCACTTAAATAGTGAAGCTTAAGATGAGATAAACTCACGCCAATCAAGGAAAAAATTGCAGAGAATATAAACACATTCACAAGGTTTTGACGATGAGTAGCAAAATTTAGCCAGTTTAAGTCCACTAAATGATTGAATGTGTTAATTGATAACACGCCCTAGGCCTACGTGAAATACTCACATAGCAAACATGGCATTCGTCAACGATAATATGTCTTGTCATAGAATGAGGCTACCAATCGACAATTTCAACCATGCTATGGTTGAAATATTTGAAAGTCGCTACAGTATTTCTAGTGTCAGTTTTTTATGACCTCTGTCTGCGTAAGCACAGCAAGCCAGAAAAATTGAAACCAACAGTACGTGTTGTATCGATATTTCTTTTCTCCGACGATATCTCAGCAGTGCTATATAGGTATGACTTATTAGCAAAAAAACGCCTATCTCATTGAATGAGATAGGCGCTCTATACACAGGTGTCATACCAACACTGTCAAAATATCTAGCTGACAAGCTATTAGCAAAATATAGCCTTCAGCCAGTAAAACTGTCAATTAACCACACTACTAGTTAGCTCAAACTAAAAGTTGGCTCAAACTGACAGTCAGTTTAACAATCAATGCAATAGAAATTAACTCGCTTCATTGATCATGTAATCCACAGCATTTTGAACTTCTTCATCAGGAATGCTCGCCCCGCCTTTAGCAGGCATAGCGTTGAAACCGTTGATAGCGTGGTCATACAAAGTATCTGCACCTTTTGAGATACGTGGTCCCCACGCACCAGCATCACCCAATATCGGTGAACCCAATAAACCAGAGGCATGACAAGTCTGGCACACAGCGTTATACACTGCCTGACCATCACGAGGGCCATCACCAGCTGAAGGGCCAGAAGAGCGTGCCGTCACGTCACAAACCTCATCATCTTCAAAACATACTCTCGCAACTGGTTGGATACGAGCAACCAAGTTAGGATACAAGGCAATCAATTTTTGCACTTGCGGCGTGTCTTCTGGAATTGGCTCTTCTTCTTCAGCAGGCGCAGCAGCAGCTGTTTCATCTGCAGCAGCTTCACCCTCTTCAGCAGGTGCCTCGCCCTCTGCCGCGGCTTCAGTAGCCTCGGCATCTTCAGGAGTGCTTTCTTCTGCAACTTCCTGTTCTGCGACATCAGTGACCGTTTCAGACGTTTCGTCTACAACACTTTCAGCCTGGCTCACCGCGATACTAGCGATTCCTAGAATGGCAGCTGCCGATAACATAACTACTTTTCTCATTCGTCACGTTCTCTTATTACGTATACAAAGGCTTGCACCACTTAGAAGGTTTGTTTGTCTTATTTTGATGACCTTTGATCATCAATAGCAAACAACCACCTAACATGCTGGCAACTTTGTAATCGGTGATTTTAAATATGAATTCTCCATAACATTATAAGGGAAAAGGCAGGTAAATTGCCATGCCTGTTTGACGACTATCCTATTTTTTCTCAAAAAACATCATTCACAGGCTTCATTTATTGGCTTTATAGCGTTTATTTGTTAGACTAAGCGGTCTTTATTTTTCGACACTCAGCACTACTGCCTGTTTTTTATATCCCAACTGTCGTCTCGTTGGCAAACAAGCTGAGTCAATTAGCAGCGAAGTATTGATTGTTCAATATGATGTCGTTTAATAAAGTAGTTCGTGGTTCATTTTATGCGCTCGTAGCTCAGTTGGATAGAGTATCGGTTTCCGAAGCCGAGGGTCGTGGGTTCGATTCCCGCCGAGCGCACCAATCACTATATTTACAACCTTTCTCCACTCTTCCTTAGCCCTTATCCAAACAACCCTTACTCATCAAATCAACATATCAAGGTGTTAACAGCCTTTCTATGCCTATCGGTTTTAGCATCTCTCATCTATAGAGAAAATCTCACTCTGCATCTTCCAAGTTAACAGTCAACTGAGCGCGACTAGGCACACGGTGATAATTAATCACTGTAATATCGCCCAAACGGCGCTGACCCACAGGGAGCTTTTTATCCATCGTAATCATCGCAATTTTTTTGTCATGTTGATTGATCATAATATGCTTGGCTTTACGGTTTACGTGATATTCAGGAAAGTGCTTACCTAGTAGTGCCGATGTTTTTTGTAGACCATCGTTAACAGGTGCTTTTTGTTTTTTTGATCGACCGTGACTGGATTTTTTACTCAATGTTTCGTTGCCATTGGTTGTATTGCCTCCACGTGATTTTGCTAGTATCCATATAACGGCAATAACAGCAAACAGTATGACAAGCCACCAAATTCCATCTATCATAAGAAGGGATATCCATTATTAACAAGGGTTGGCTCATGTTAGCAGAATTATCACCAGCGTTAATAGCAGAAGTAAAACTTGCTGCCAAATTATTAAAAACCAAGCAACGTATTTGCCTTTTGACGGGTGCAGGCATTTCCGCAGAAAGCGGCATTCCAACATTTCGTGATAAACAAACAGGACTGTGGGAAAACTATACTGCTGAAGAGTTGGCGACACCTGAAGCATTTGCTCGTGATCCAAAGCTGTCTTGGTCTTGGTATCAATGGCGCAGACAATCTGTCGCAGATAAAAAGCCAAACCCAGCACACCATGCTCTAGCCCAATGGCAATATCACACCCAGACCTCAGCTCAGCAGTTGACACTTATCACTCAAAACGTCGATGACCTGCATGAGCAGGCTGGTAGCACAGTGACTCACTTGCACGGCAATTTATGGCGCAATCGTTGTAGCCAATGCGGAGTACCGTACCAACACCATGCCAGAGATTTGTACGATAATGATAATACGGTTCGATTTGATGATGCGCTTATTACCTGCTCGCACTGTGATGGTCATATCAGACCAGATATCGTATGGTTTGGGGAGGCTTTACCAATCGAGGAATGGCAAATAGCAGAAGACGCGGCTAATAACTGTGAGGTATTTATCAGCATTGGTACGTCAAGTATCGTCTACCCTGCTGCCGGACTGGCACAGTTAGCAAAAAAAAATGGCGCCCATGTCATTGAAATCAACCCGAATCCGACACAAAATACCATCGTTGATATCACCTTAGCAGAAAAAGCAGGTATCATCCTGCCGCTACTCGTTCAAGAAATGACTCAACTATAGACCACTTAACTATCAATCGTGAAGCTGCAAATCATGAAACTACCAATCACGAAGCCATAAGTCACAAAGCTACAATGACAACTGCATGAACACATGAACAATAGCAACGGGCATCATGGATACTCTCGCATAATAAAAAAGGCTCAACGGTTCATAACCGTTGAGCCTTCGCGCATATGAGCTGAGTCTCTTGATGTTTATTGCAACGCTAAATCCACTTGTGCCAAATACTTATCTTTTAATTCATCATCTATGAACGAAGCTTTAAACGAGTTCTTTACCAAAGTAATGACATCCTCTTCTGTGATTGGTAGGTTTTCGCATAAGTTGATGAAGTTCTGATTAACGTAACCTTTGAAATAAGCAGGATCATCTGAATTAACACTGATATTCAGTCCATAGTCCAGTAATTCTTTGATATTGTGATCTTTATAGGTGTCGAACACTCTCAGTTCAATGTTGGAGTTTGGGCAAACCGTCAGGGGCATTTGCTCATTTTTCAGACGCGTCATTAACTCAGGACTGTTGATTGACTGAACACCATGGTCGATTCTGTCAATATTCAACAGATCCAACGCTTCGTAAATATACGAGTAATCAGCCTCTTCACCAGCATGAGCCACCAACTTGAAGCCTGCTTCTTTGGCTTTTTTAAATACCTTTTTGAACTTAGATGGTGGGTTACCCAACTCTGAAGAATCCAGTCCGACACCAATAATATCTTCTTTAAACGGCATTGCTTCTTCTAACGTTGCAAACGCTTCTTCTTGTGATAAATGCCGTAAAAAACACATGATAATACAAGACGTAATGCCATACTTTTCTTTGGCATCAGCGAGTGCCTCTTTAATACCTGTGATTACCGCTGTAAAGGGCACACCTCGCTCTGTGTGTGTCTGGGGATCAAAAAACATCTCGGTGTGAACGATGTTTTCTTCGACACACTTCAGGATATACTCCCATGTCAAATCGTAAAAATCATCTTTGGTGACGAGCACTTTTGCACCAGCATAATAGATATCCAAAAAGGTTTGCAAATTGGAAAAGTCATACGCTTTTCGAACATCTTCTATGTCGTTGTAAGGAATGTCTATCTTGTTTTTCTTTGCCAATCTAAACATCAGCTCAGGTTCTAATGAGCCTTCGATATGCAAATGCAATTCAGCTTTCGGTAACTTTTTTATCAAATCAATCATATTATTCCAATAACGGTTCTTTATCAAAATACAGTGCTGCTCAGAGACTTATTATAAGCGAATTGAGCTTAAAACCACATAACGCATTGGCTACGATGTAAAAACAGTACTGTTGTCATCTGTTCTACGCTTGCCGACTATTCTACGCTGATACGCTGTGATCGTTTTCAATTCTGATATCATTTCAAAAACACTACCGTATCCGACAGCTCATTGCCTGCAGGATCATGCTCGAGATGATAATACTGACGCATTAGCTGTCCAACTTCATCCAGAAGGTCATTCAAGCTCTCTTCAGTTTTTTTGCTGGCGATGCCTGATACCGCTTTGTCGCACATTGCACTCCACACAGTTGGGCTAACATGAGCACTAATCCCTCTATCGGCGACGATTTCTAGGTCATGTTCACAGATGTTGACATAGATCAACACGCCTGTGTTTTCCTCGGTGTCCCAAACTCGATATTCGCTAAACAAGTTGATTGCACGTTCACGGCAGTCAATATGGTAGGCCTGTTGAGTAGGAAGCGTATTTTCAATGATTAAAAAAACCTCTCCACGATGGCCTTGCTCTGCTCTTGTCACCATATCGGTTAGCCGTGCTTTGGCTTCTGTGGTCAGCCATTTACTATGTAATATAGGGACAAACAAGACTTGCCGCCACCAACGAGCGAAGCTGGGTTTTGAGGCGTTGTTTTCTGCCATTATTTTATTTCCTCGAGTGCGTCATTGCTGATGATCATTTAGGATTCACTATTTTAAGAGTCTGGTCAGTATCTACCAAGATCCGCCAGCACCACCGCCGCCTCAGCCACCGCC
>NZ_JAKDUI010000081.1 GCF_030457785.1 Psychrobacter sp.
TTATCAATAAACAAAATTAATATAACTAATAGGTCTGATACTAACACAGGATGGCAATTTTTAACTCTACAAAAAGTTGACATCTTGTATACTGACTTGTTTACAGATTGTTGTAGACAAGCTCGGTTTTTGGACTTGTTTATTAGGGAAGTGTATAGTTAAGCCAGTTCTTTCCTCATTTACTAAATATCAATGATTGTGATGGCAGTAAGCCTATATAATAATAGGCACATTGCATTTTTAATTTATAAATCAAACCGTTCGTTATAGGAAGTATATTATGTCAGACCGTTATGGTGAATTTGTTCAATCTTCTCTTGGTAAAAAAGTGGCAAAAAACTTAGGCCTGCCATTGCCAGTGACGTTGGATCGCTTTGAAGCAGGTGAGCCTCTGGTACGTGGTAGCGTATTGGTTGGTCGTGCTGATGGTGATGATAAAAACATCAGTGCCTCAGTCGCACGAATCCTAGCAGACTTGCACGCTGAAGTTTACGTCAATAGCAGCGACGATATCAAAGACGCTTTGGCTGATGCTGGTATTGAAGCAAAAGCGAATACGGGTGGTGATGATAAGTTTAAAGCGTTAGTATTTGATGCTAGTAATATTAGCAACGCGGATCAGTTAAAAGAAGTGTATGCGTTTTTCCATAGTGAAGCTCGCCGCGTAGAACAATCAGGTCGAGTGGTCATCGTGGGTCGCCCACCAGAAAATATCACTGACATTGAAGCGTCATTGGCACAGCGTGCGCTTGAAGGCTTTGTGAAATCTGTTGGCAAAGAGTTCAAACGTGGCATCACGGCACAGCTTGTATATGTCGAAGAAGGTGCAGAACAAAACCTCGACTCAACCCTACGCTTTTTCACCTCAGCTCGCTCTGCTTACGTTTCAGGACAAGTTGTGCGTATCAGTAAAGGCAATGAAGTTGAGGTTGATTGGACGCAGCCTTTGGGTGGTAAGACCATGCTAGTGACTGGCGCCAGTCGCGGTATCGGTGAAGCCATCTCTCGCGTATTAGCCCGTGAAGGCGCACACGTCATCTGCCTAGACTTACCACAGCAGCAAGCAGATCTGCAAAACGTCGCCAGTCAAATCAGTGGTTCAGTCCTAACGGTCGACATTACTAGTGAAGACGCTGGCAAGGAGATTGCAGAAGCAGCACAAAAGCGTGGCGGTCTAGATGCCGTTATCCATAATGCCGGTATCACTCGTGATAAAACGTTGGCGAAAATGGACGAGAGCAAGTGGGACACGGTTATGGATATTAACTTAGGCAGTGTCGCTAGGTTAAACAGTTACCTATTGGAGAACGACGTTTTGAATGATGACGCACGTATTGTTTGCGTATCATCTATCTCCGGTATCGCTGGAAACATGGGTCAAACAAATTATGCAACTTCCAAAGCCGGTGTGATTGGTTTGGTGGATGCCACTGCTCCTCAATTAGATAGTAACGCTAAAGGTATGACGATTAACGCTGTGGCTCCTGGATTTATCGAAACACAAATGACCGCTGCTATTCCATTTGCTATTCGTGAATCGGGTCGTCGCATGAACTCAATGAGTCAAGGTGGTATACCAGTAGACGTAGCTGAGACAATTGCTTGGCTTGCATCGCCAGCGGCAGGTGGTTTGAACGGCAACACTGTTCGTGTTTGTGGCCAAAGCTTACTTGGTGCATAATAGCAAGCAAGGTGTGCAATAATAGGGCATGTCCTATTAAAGTGATGACTCTCTGAATGGATTAACGTGGCTAACTTTTTGTCACTGATTGCCTATTACTTATTGTTCATTACTAAAAGTCAGGACATGCCTTCATTTTTAGCGAGCATGAGTGGTGATTAGCCCCAAAATTAATGCATGAAATAAAGTATTATCATTGGCTAATCTCACACATACTTACGAAAAAATGCCAATAAATCCTAATAAAGCTGCCCAAGGGTGGCTTTTTTATGGTAAAAACACAAGAGTCAAAAGCCAAATCGTCATTGTTGGTAATGCTGTACTGTAGATTATAACTACTGTAGATTTAGCATAGACTTTTCTGTACTGCTCGATGACAGTTTCAATCAATGGCTTTTTTTAAAGCATGCTAAAATGTATTAAGAAATTTGCTCAGGCCTCTCCTAGGACTTATTTATGTCAGACAAACATTATGATGCGTTGCCAAAACCGCATACTACTTATGGCAATATTGTTAAAAGCTTATTGCCTATCGGCAACGGTGATAAAATCAGTAAAGACCAATTGCCACAAGCAACCTATCATGTAGACGATCTGCATATCGATCAGGATAATTTAGATGATTATCGAAAGATCTGTGGGTTTGCTGATAATGGCAAAGTGCCAATTACTTACTTTTCTGTGCTGTCTCAAGCCTTGCAAATGAACATGATGGTCAAAGAGCCGTTCCCCTTTGCTATGCTGGGATTGGTACACGTCGACAACAGCGTGACCCAATACCGTCCTATTGGTGAGCGTGAAACAGTGACACTATCGGTTACTTTTGATAATTTGCGAGATCATGCACAAGGTCAGCAGTTTGACTTTGTAACGACGGTCACATCAGAAGATAAGGTCGTTTGGGAAGGGGTGTCGACTTATCTGTCACGCGGTAAAAAGCCAAAAGTCAGCAGAGACAAGAAAAGAAAACCACGTCCAGTAACTGCTAAGCCGTCAATCAACGAGAACGGTGTACACAGTATCTTTGAAGTTCCAGAAGATATCGGTCGTCGTTATGCTTTTGTTTCAGGTGATTTTAATCTCATCCACTTACACCCATTGTCTGCACGTGCGTTTGGTTTTCCGAAAGCGATTGCTCATGGTATGTGGTCAAAGGCCAAATGCCTCGCTTTAATGGATGATTTGCCCGAGTCTTGCACAGTAAGTGTATCATTTAAGCTACCGATATTTTTGCCAGCTGAAGTTGAGCTGATTGCAGACTCAGTCGCAGAGTTGGCAAATGTAGACGGTACTTGTGAATTTGGGCTCTTTAGCTCTAAAAATGACAAGCCGCATTTGGCAGGTACGGTTAAATTACTAAGTGATAGTGAGTAGAAAGTTTGCAAAATGACTTTGAATCACGCAAAAACTCTTTTATCTTAATCTAAAAACTAACGAACCAATTTATAATTATGACGTCACAAACAGAAGCAGTAAGCTCGGATCAAATGGATGACTTATCCTCCAGCAACGACAGTGATACAACAGACCAATACGCCGCTGATAATGGAATCGACCTCGCAACTGTGATTGAGCCGTATTTTCGCCCTGACGCCAATACTATTGTATGCGGTGCACTTGACGACCAAAAAATATCTGCATTAGCGGAAGCCGGCGTTGAGTTGGTGATTAATTTACAGCCGACTGATGAATTGAGTTTTGATGAAGCAGCAGCGGTCGAGCGGGCTGGCATGCATTATCAACATTTACCGATCAGCGGTGCTGCAGATTTAAAACAGCTTAAAATATTGGCGTTTGATAATTTACTACGACAATACCATGGTAAAAAAATAGTGATGCATTGTATGTCAGGTAATAGAGTCGGTGCTGCGGCTGCACTGCGAGCGGGCTGGTTGCGTGGTCGTAAAATGGATACGGCTATGGAGCGTGGACGTAGTCATGGTTTGACGAAGCTTGAACAAGAGGTTCATAATCGTCTTTTGGTACCGCGCTAAAGCAGTTATATAGCCGGTAAATGGAAAGGCGACCGAAAGGTGGCCTTTTTTATTGGCTGTCTTTTGATGAAGCTTTTTAATTATTATCTGTGGCGAGAGCAGTGTTTATTACAGAATTGAGGGTAATCAGCCAAAAAAATACCACCTAAAATAGTCTGTTATAAGTGGTTTTATTATATGACCCAAGCCATAAAATTCATTACCCATACCTGACCTTAACGACCTGATACAAGACTTACAGTTAGCCAAACAGATAGCGATTGAAGACAGAAAGCCAAACGCACTGACAGCAGCGACAATCTCACAAGCCAAGTTACTAGGATTAGACAGACCACAGATAAAAGACGTAAATGCCGACACTGTGCAATCAATCAGCGACTTGATGGACGAGTTATCGCATGATGAAACACCAAAGAGGATAAACCATGACGCTTGATGACCTGATAGACGAATTGGACGATGCACGACAGACAGCAAAAGAAAATAACCAAGCATCTGCCATGGTCAGTGCGACAATGAGCAAGGCTAAATTGCTAGGACTGGATAGAGCTGACAGTAACAACGATGACCACGTGCAACCAGTCGAAGTTATTATTCAAACGGTGGACGCTAGAAAACCTAATAGTCTATGACAAAACGGCAATGTGACAAGACTACTTCTCATTGACTAACTTTTGTCTTAAGATAATAAAAAAATTCACAGAAAATTATATACTGAGAAGTAATATGACGTTTCGCAAGTCTTCCTTGATGAGCAAATTATCTCTTTCTTTATTCGCAGCACTACTCTCTGTATCAGTAGTGGCGTCAGATTTTAATGATACTCAACGACTAGCCAACCAAGGAGATGCTGACGCACAGTTTAGCCTTGGGTATATGTATTACCATGGCGAAGGTGTGAGTCAAGACTATCAGAAGGCGGCTGAGTGGTACCAACTGGCTGCGAACCAAGGAGATGCTAACGCGCAACTCAAACTTGGGTATATGTACGAGAGTAGCGAAGGCGTACGTCAAGACTACCAGAAGGCGGCTGAGTTATATGAGCTAGCTGCCAACCAAGGAGATGCTGACGCTCAGTATAACCTTGGAAACATGTACTACGGTGGCGAAGGTGTGAGTCAAGACTATCAGAAGGCGGCTGAGTTATATCAACTAGCTGCGAACCAAGGACATGCTTATGCAAAGTATAACCTTGGAACCATGTACTACGGTGGCGAAGGTGTACGTCAGGACTACCAGAAGGCGCTTGAGTTATATCAACTAGCTGCGAACCAAGGAGATGTTGACGCACAGTATAATCTCGGGTATATGTACGACAATGGCAAAGGCATACGTCAGAACAAGGCTAGTGCGAAAGAGTGGTTTGGGAAAGCTTGTGATAATGGAGATCAAAGTAGTTGTGATGCTTATGAGATGCTAAATGAAGACGGTTATTAAACACAGTTGAACTAATACGACAGTCACAATCACACAAAACGCATTGCATACAGTGGTCAATGCTTAGATTGAAGCGATTCATCAAGACAGGTAACGAGATGACCCTAAACTTTTAATTTTGCGACTGTAAAAATGTGCGTTAGCGGTCGGTCACCGCTTGAGAGGTTGTGAACTATTGCACCGCCCTAGCCAGTAGTTAGTCACCTAGACGAATTACAGACATAAAAAAACCTCCAAAGTTGAACTGACCCCCAAAACTTGGACGGTTTAGTTTAACCCAAGGACTGAGTTCTGTATTGCACAGGGCTCAGTCCTTTTAGTTTCAATTGAATACGCTCATGGTTGTAATAATGAATGTACTCATGGATTTGTTGCTCTAACTGCTCAATGTTTTGAGGCTTCTCAAGGTAAATGGTCTCACACTTTAATGTACCGAAGAACCCCTCCATGAGCGCATTATCCAAGCAGTTGCCTTTTCTACTCATGCTTTGCTTAATACCATGGTACTTAAGCGTCGTGCCAAACTGCGCCATTTGATAATGCCATCCTTGATCCGAGTGCAGCATTAACCTCTTATCCCGACACGCTTTAGTTCTTGTTAATGCACAATCTAGCATTTGACTCACCAAATCATAAGTCGGCCTTCTTGAGAGCGTATAACTGATAATCTCATTGTTATAACAATCAAGTATGGGCGATAAATACAGCTTATTATCGCCTACCTTAAACTCAGTAATATCCGTCAGCCAGCGCTTATGTGGCCCATCTGCATGAAACTGACGCTTTAAGTGATTCTTCGCGATCTTGCCTTGCACTCCTTTATAGGAACGGTACTTCTTGCGTCTTATCTTTGCGCTAAGCGTCATTTGACGCATAAGCTTAGCAATGAGCTTATGATTGTGATGAACCCCTACCGGCTTTAATGCGGCCGTTATTCTACGATAGCCATATCTACCTTTATGCTGATGATACAGCTTAGCAATACGTGGCTTCAACTCAGCGTATTTGTCGTCACTCTCAAGCTTTGCTCTATGATAATAAAAAACGCTTTTAGGCATACCTGAGACTTTGAGTAAGTCAGATAAACAGCAGTCATCTCTTAGCGCTTCGATGAGCCTTGCTTTCTGTCTGCTTGTTCCTCCGCTTTGAGCAAGGCATCGAGCTTTTTTAAGTAGGCATTCTCCGCACGCAGATATTGCAGTTCACGCTTAAGCTCTGTAGGCGTCTTTTCATCATCTGGTTTGTTTGTGATAACTGGCTTGGTCATGGCGCCTCTACCTTTAGGTTTGGGAGTGAGTCCAGACATACCATGAAGTCGATACGCTTTGTGCCAGTGGCTGATGAGCGCAGGTGAGCTGATGTTAAACGTTAAAGCGACCTCAGACTGGCTTAACCCTTGTTCTAGCATGACTGTGAGTACGTTAAGTTTAAACTCGCTACTGTATTTAGTTTTACTCGCCTTTGGCTTGATAGCCTCTATACCGCCGCTTTTGTATTGATTAATCCATCTAGAGATTATCTTTTTATCAAGTCCAAACTTCTTTGCTGTTGCGACTCCGGTATGTCCTTGCCGATAGTATGATATGACTTTGAGCTTAAAGTCCAGATCGTAACGCATAAAAATACCCCATAAGTTGTGTCCAACTTATGGGGGTCAGTTCAAAGTAGGAGGTTTTTTTTATCGTTAAGAGGTTGATCGTCAGTTAATCTCAGAAACTTTAAGCAAATATCAAAGTGTACACTAAGATGTACACGCTCAAAATTTATAATTGACTAACTGTACTAAAATCAACCATTTAGCTTTTATAAATGGTACCAGTGGTCGGACTCGAACCGACACGCTTTTAAAGGCAACGGATTTTGAATCCGTCATGTCTACCAATTCCATCACACTGGCATGTTAGGAGATAATTTTTATTTAGTGATTATGTATTTAATCATCAAACAAATATTATCGAATTGGGCTACGGTGTTTACCGTATAGGCTGCGTATTATAGCAGCCTATTTTTAGCCGTCAAGAAGTAATTGATAAATTTTTCGCTTATTTGCGAAAGTATCGCTCATGTCTTGTGCGTCTCGCAGTATTTAGGTTTGATCTAACCTACAAATGCACGCTCTACAGCATAATCAGCTTGTACACCCATACGCGGTGAGACAGTCAGACCGAAGCCATCCAAAATCTCTGAGACTTCAGCGTTGAAAGGCATGCTGCCACATAGCATGACGCGGTCATCTTCTTTGTTAATTGGAGGTAAACCAATGTCTTCAAAAAGCTTGCCTGACTTCAGCAAGTCCGTCACTCGACCTTGGTTTCTGAATTCTTCACGAGTAACAGTAGGGTAGTAGATGAACTTTTCACGGAACCATTCACCAAAGATTTCATCGTTAGGCAGTTCTTTTTCGAACATCTCTTGATACGCTAGGTCTTTGACATGACGCACACCATGAACCAAAATGATTTTATCAAAGCGCTCATACACATCAGGGTCACGTGCCAGCGCTAAGAACGGAGCAAGTCCAGTACCTGTCGATAGCATATAGAGGTTTTTACCTGGTAGTAAATCATCTAGGACGAGTGTGCCAGTAGGTTTTTTACTGACCAATAACTCATCACCGACTTCGATGTGCTGTAGGCGTGAGGTCAACGGACCATCTTGAACTTTGATGGAAAAGAATTCGAGATGGTCTTCGTAGTTTGGGCTAGCGATTGAATACGCTCGCAACAATGGTCTGCCATCGACAACGATTCCAATCATCGCAAACTCACCATTTCGGAAGCGCAAGCCATCGTCACGGGTTGTTTTGATACTAAATAGAGAGTCATTCCAATGATGAACCTCAGTGACCGTTTCGGTGCGAAGTTTTGACATACAGTCCTCGTTAATAAGTTATTATCGGTGTCGTTCAGTGTTGTGATAATTTGATAGATAAATAGGTATTAAGCAACAGTTTTCAATGATGCGGTGATTGCTGACACGCACTGGGTTGTTGATAATTATGTGCTCAGTGGTAATCAGTATGTTTATCACCGTTTAATAATACGCTGGGTGGATTATTGGGTGCGACTATATTTCTGACCCTTTTCGTTCGATGAGGTACAAAATCTAGAAGTTATCCTCAAATTCATCGCACATAATACCAAACTTTAAAATAAAAGTCCGTCTGGTCGTGTGTGTGTGGCATGATAAAATAGAATATCGTTAGTAAATAATTTTGTATCATCTGGCAGATCAGCTCTATTAAGTGTGTTTCGTTGCGATATTAGGGCTGAATGGCCATGAGCGCAGATAGTAGCAAGGCTTCTGTAAGTAAAGTTTCTGCCTTTACTGTGGCTTTTGCCGTTATTGCTATTCTTTGAATTTTTTTTGGCTGTTTTTGATATTAATAAGGGAGGCTCTCTATGTCTGCTGGCGATATGAGCGTAGGTGAGTGTTTAGAAAAATGTGCAGAAGAATGTGTAGAGGAAGGCATGAAAAATCACCATCATTCGCCTATCATAGGCTATCATCGTGCGCCTCTGTCACAGAAGTTTGGTGCGCCGAGACAGCCAAACTTAGTACCTTTGACTAGCGTGATTGAGATGTTGCCGCCTTATGATACGCCAGCAGCGTTTGTCGGTCTCGATGCTTTTAGTCATATTTGGCTCAGTTGGCAGTTTCATCACAATCATCTAAATAAGTCAAATAGTGCCAATACAGTCAAAAATGCCGGAAGCGATGATGTTACCAGTAACAGCAATCAGGACGAATCGACGCATGATAGCTCGACACTTAATAAATCGATCCGTGGTAAGGAGTTGGCAAGTCAGTTTCGCCCGCAGGTACGTCCACCTAGATTGGGTGGCAACCAAAAAATAGGTGTATTTGCCAGTCGCAGCATGTATCGTCCATCGGCATTGGGTTTGTCTGTCGTCAGGCTTGAACGCGTTGATGTCGTACAGGGCAGGGTATTACTGACCATCAGTGGTGCTGATATGGTAGATGGTACGCCCATTATAGATATTAAGCCTTACGTTGCTTATAGCGATGCGTTGCCTGATGCCAAGAGCGGCTTTGCCTCTGATGCACCCGTGTTATCGGATGTGTTGGTTGCAGACGCTGCCCATGAGCAGTTTATGAGTATTATGACGCATCAAGGGTATGATAAAAAAGGGCAAGACGTCAGCGCTCAGCGTCTAATTGATGACGTTCAGAGCAGGCTGGTTGGCTCTGATATTGAAGCGATTAAAGCGTTAATCGCGCAAGACCCTCGACCTGCGTATCGCCGTGATCAGATAAATGTACCGTTTGTCATGCGCTACAAGTCAGTTGATGTGAGTTTTCAGTTATTGCCATCAGAGCAGCTAAAAGTGACGTCGATCGCAGAGGTCGCATAAGTTTCTATACTGAACTTCTTATAACTACAGCCCCTAACTATAATGTGTTTGCATCCTTTTGATACTTGGATTTAATAATAAAAGAAGAACCTTATGTCTGCTCAAAAATATTCAATCATGGTTGATTTACGTTGGTGTCTAGATGAGCTACTGGCTGATAGAGTAATAGACCAGCGCGGCTACAACCTAGTGATTACCAGCCGTCGTGATAAGTCGCAGCATCCATTGCTGACCATTAGTGAGTTTGGTCTGCCAAATGGTCATGCGCTGGATAATACCTCTGAGAATAAACTGACACTTGCATGGCTCAATCAATGGCTGGCGGCAAAAGCGGATATGTCTATCGTTCGTATCGATCCGCTAAAGGTAGATGTGCCTGAAGTGACAAAGCTAATGTCTTTTGAATATGCACGCTCGCAGCACATTTTACCGATTGAAGTGACACTAGATGAAGTCGTTATCGGTACCGATCAGCCGTTTTATACTGACTGGCATTCCAATATCGAAAAGCTAATTAAGTCTAAAGCGTATCGTACCGTCTACATTAACCCTGAGCAGATCAATCGCTATCGACAGGAGTTTTATCAAGTCACGCAAGCGATTGCTGGTGCAAACTCATTGCACAAACGTGCCGCTGCGGATGTGACCAATGTCGAAGCGTTGTTGCAGCTGGGTGATAACAATAGCCCCGATGCCAATGATCAACATATCGTCAAGGTCGTCGACTGGTTGTTGCAGTATGCTTTTGAGCAGCGCGCTAGTGATATTCATTTAGAGCCACGCCGTGAGACGGGCAGGGTTCGCTTTCGTATCGACGGCGTATTACATA
>NZ_JAKDUI010000082.1 GCF_030457785.1 Psychrobacter sp.
TTTAGATTTTACCAACCAAATCAAGGCTTGGTTTCAGTGTATCTTGACCTTGTTCCCAAGCAGCTGGGCAAACTTCGCCATCGTTGTCACGAACGTATTGAGCAGCTTTCACTTTACGAACCATGTCTTTTGCACTACGGCCGATACCTAGGTCGTGGATCTCAGCAACTTTGATCAAGCCCTCAGGATCGACGAGGAATGTACCGCGAAGCGCTGCGTTGTCTTCTTCGATCATGATGTTGAAGCCACGAGTGATTTTACCAGTACCGTCGCCCAACATTGGGTAAGTTACTTTACCGATAGCGTCTGAAGAATCGTGCCATGCTTTATGTACGAAGTGAGTATCAGTTGATACAGCGTATACTTCGACACCCAGACCTTTTAGCTCTTCATAATGATTTGCCATGTCTTCAAGTTCTGTTGGGCAAACAAACGTAAAGTCATGTGGGTAAAACATAAAAATTGCCCAGCTGCCTTTGACGTCTTCTGAAGTGATTGTTTTGAACTCGCCATTGACGAATGCTTCTGTTGAGAATTCTGGGATTTCTTGATTAATGATAGCGGCCATGATTGGCTCCTTTTTTGATTACAGGTTGTTGGGATGGTTTGTGATTATCGGTTAAACATTTTACTTAACTGTTTTTACTAATTTTACTAAGCCTTCAATTACCTTGGCTACCTGACAAACTATACGCTAATTTTGATGGCAATCCAGTTAAAAGTTTTTAATGTGATGTTTTGTTTTATTAAACTTGTTAAACTATTATCTCTAGTTTTTATCATCAACTGGCCATAGGTAAGCTGCTATCTTATATTGAGTAGGTCCTTCGAATAAATCAATATTATAAATTGCTCCAGACAGCCCATTAATAGAGAGATTCTATGATTACATTACGTCAACTTGAGTTCGCCTTAGCCGTCGCTAAACACCGTCATTTCAAACGGGCTGCCGAAGACTGCAATATCTCACAGTCTGCATTAAGCCTAGGTATTGCAGAACTAGAAAAACAACTAGATACGCAGATTTTTGAGCGTAATAACAAACAGGTACTGATCACTCCTATCGGTCAAGACATCCTTAAGCGAGCACAACGCGTGTTTTCTGAGGTCAGCGACTTGACCACGCGCGCGCACTCACATCAAACGCCACTCGCCTATCCGATGACAGTGGGCATCATTCCGACGATCGCACCTTACTTGCTACCGAAAGTACTGCCTGCTCTGCGCCAACATTATCCTGAGTTCCGCATGACGATCGTTGAGCAGCAAACCGAACGCTTACTGGAGCAAGTACGTTATGGTCATATTGACACGGCAATTATTGCCCTACCCTATGCAGTAGATGGTCTACATAGCTTTGAGTTTTGGAGTGAAGATTTCTTTGCAGTATTTCCAAAAAATGACTCACACGCCCAGCTTGATGCGATTAATGCGGATGAGCTAGCGACTGCCAATCTCATGTTGCTTGGCGAAGGGCACTGCCTAACGGACCAAACCTTATCTGTCTGTCACTTTGATCGTACGAAGATGAAATCAAGCTTTTCGGATGCCAGTTTAAACACCCTTATCCAGATGGCACTGGCTAATATGGGAACAACTCTGGTGCCAGAAATGGCTTTAGATCAACTGCATCTACATAATCAAGATGCCGTCGCCGTACCACTCGCAGAGGAAGGACCGCACCGCCACATTGCATTCGTTACTCGTTTAAATTATGCACGCGTCGATGATGTCAATTTACTTGGTAAGCTATTTAAACAAGCGTTTGAAGAGGCAGCTAATGAAAAATAACGCTGGTTTATATTAACTGCCACCGATACTTATCGAGCAACACTCAAATAGGCTAAGTATGGATGATTTGTCGCAGATACGTGCTGATCTTGGCAGTCGCTTCGCCCTGCATATCTCTGCTATTCACAGCGAGATTGACCAGGCGAACATTCATGTTCTTTGGCAGGACCTCGCTGCTCGCTATAGCGAGACGCAGCGTGCTTACCATACCTTAAGCCACCTTCAGCAATTATTTGGACAGTTTGAGAAAATCAAGCATCACCTATACGAGCCAAATATCATTGCTCTGGGGTTGTATTATCATGATGTGATATATGAGCCACAGCGCTCAGATAATGAGTTAAAAAGCGCAGAGTATGCCGTCAATGCATTGCATCATTATCTAGATGCGACACAGTGCCAGCACATTTACGCCCTTATTATGATGACCACTTCTCATCAGCGTGCTAAGCTTGCGAGCCATAAAAAAAACAGTGACGCGGCTTTTTTACTAGATATGGATTTAAGCGTTTTGGCGGCGCCTTGGCACGAGTATCAACAATATGCGCAAGCCATTCGCCAAGAGTACCAGCACGTTGCTCCTGCGGAGTATCAAGCCGGAAGAGTTGCACTATTAAAAGGGTTGTTGAAACGCCCCAGACTTTATCTAAGTGACTATTACTATAAGCGCTTAGAAATGCCAGCACGAGACAATCTCAAGCGTGAAATTATTTCGCTCGCATCTTGACGAACAACTCGCTGCCCTGCCGTGCCGAGTATGAGTTATGACTCATCTCCATAATATCGATGTCGAAGCAGCCCTCAAATCGTTGCTGATATTCTTCTTTGCTCCCACCAAAGGGTGGCTCCTCACGCCCAAATTCTTTGTCAAACAACAAGCCAATCAGCTTACCTTGAGGTTTTAGCAGCGCCGCCATTTTTTCTACGTATTCGTCACGACGCGCTGGATTAATCGCACAAAAAAACGTCTGCTCAAGTATCCAATCAAATTGATACTCTTCAGGGGATAAGTCAAAGAAGTCTGCACAGATTAAGTGCTCAGCTGGAAAGTCAGGGTAACGTTCAGCAAAACCCTCAATCGGGGCGGGAGCAAAGTCAACCAAAGTGACATTGGTAAAGCCTTTTTCGTGTAGGTACCCCACCTCATAAGCATTGCCTGCACCTGGCACCAAAATAGCTTGATCTTTAGCTGCTTCAGGTAGCTGATCGATATAGGCTTTGAGCGGCGGTGACACCTGCCCCATGTCCCAACCAATACTATCTTTTTCATAACGCTGCTGCCAAAATCCAGCTTGATTAACATTGTCCATAAGACATCCTTATATATTGAATACCAAACCCAATGATCACGCTCAGCTATCTCAGCAACGCTTAGCCTACCGACCTCAAACTTTCCGCACTGACTTAAAACAACCTGTCACGTACAACTACTGTCAGGCATAACGGTTGCTTGCGTTTTTCTGGCGACTCGTATTTTTGGGAAAGATATCATTCCATTGTGTGGTTTTAGACGATACATATCGTATCAATATAATATCAGGTTCGTACGAATGAAGGATGTTTATTATTAGAGACATATGGTTGGTTGAGTGCTTTACACGCCCTAACTAAAGATGTTCAGTCCAACTTTCCAGTCTTGCCTGCCAACATATCATGCCAACGCTTATAGTCTGGCATCGCAGCCTCGACCGTCTGCCAAAATGCACGACTATGATTGGGGTGATGCAAGTGACACAGTTCATGAACGATAACATATTCGGTGCATTCAACCGGATAAGCAGGAAGGTAAACCGATAGCCATATACGCCTTGCACCTGTGTTGCAACTACCCCAGCGCGTGTGCATTTTTTTTAGACGCATCTCATTAGCGTAGGCCCCAACCACTGGCTGCCACTTATCAAACAGTGAAGGCATTACCTCATTGAGCTGTTGCCGATAGTAGGCAACCTTTTCATCATGGGTCAAGGTCAGTGATTGCGTGGCACCCCATAAAAGTAAAGGCGTATCAGCGGTAGGTTCTACTAAGGCACTATTTTTTCGTTTGTATCGTTCTAATACTTGCGGGTGGTTGGCAATCGCCCAAGGTACACGATGAGCAATGGCTTGCACTGTCTGCTTTGAGCTGATAGAAACGGGAACAGAAACCATTAAAGCGTGGGGTTTCAGACGAAAATTAATATTTTTGACGCGCTTCTTAGTCACATGTAGCTCGATGCCTACTTGCGCAAGCTGCTGTCTGACCGTCTGTAAACTGATGTCACATCTCCTTTGCGTCTAGAGCAATGCAATTACAACGTTTGCAAATGATTGTCAAAAGACATGGCATGCCCTTTACTGTTTGGCAGAACAATACTGTTCTTATCGAACGATTCGCCGTCAGACGACTCAGCATGTGACAAAGCCTTCACTTCTAAAGCGGTTAGTTGACCTTGCCCATCACTGACGATAAACCCTACTTTGTCACTGGTGCTTTTGCCAGATACTTTATCTAGTAACACTGATGCCCCTGCACAATCTGGCAGATCGACACCATCTATCAGCTTGCGAGTATTGAGATCATAAACCGCGGCACAGCCACCGATAGGCGTGGTCACACATAGCAGGTCATGCTCGCTGTCCACTGCCACACTGGCGATATATTGATGAAAGCGTTGCCATTGATTGTTCGGCATGGTGAGTGGCGCAAACTCAGCATCCCCGCGTTTATGTGTTAGAACCAAAGGCACATTAATATGCTTCTCACCTTGGAACTGAACACCGATCACCACTGTACCGTCATCATGCATGGCGAGATGACGGACACTCATCTGATTATGCTCAGGAGTGATTTGCTCGAGCAACTGTCCAGTATGGCGATTGAGATAAACCAATGACGGACGCATCGTATCTAAATTTAGCTCTTCACGCGAGGCTTGCTCGGTCTTGATACCGCCATTAGCGACAATTAAAGTCTCAGCGTCTGGGTGCATAATCAGCTCATGAGGACCTATACCATGTGAGTCGAATTCTGCAATCTTTTTATAAGCACTGCTTACATCGTAAATACCCACTTTGCCATTTAGGCTGACGGTATCATTCTCAGTCACATAAAGGAGGCTGCCATCTAGGCTGTAGCACGCATGACCATAAAAATGACGATTTTCTGATGCTGTGATGGTGGTTTTTACTTGTCCCGTGGCTGTGTCAAGCACCCAAAACTGCTCACTCGGTCGCCTACCCATTACCACGACATCACGTTCATGGTTACAGCTATCATTATGGCTGTCACTGGCATTAACAAGCTCATCTGCTGAGTGAGAAAATGGCTGAACGACAATATCATGCACACGCTCAGGCATGGTGGTCTGCCAAACGATCTGTCTATCGGCATCGATGCCTACAACACCAAAGTCCATACCCGAATCGTTGTTATTCTGATTGACAGTGCCATTATAATGACGATCGAAGTTTATTTTTTTGGGCATAGAGGCGACACCGCTCACCCAACAAACCGGACGCGAAATAATAGTCTTGGTATGTCTCGCCAGCAGATCAGTTGATCTATCATTTTGGCTCATTTGCATTTCACAGCCATCTACATCATAGTGTTGATAGCCTTTTTTGGCTTGCTGAAAAGTATACTGTAAACGCGGTATATTGGTCGTTGATAGCAAGCGAGCCTGAGCACCCAATCCAACCAGATAGTCTTTTAGTTCAGCGTCTGGCTGCCGTTGCTTACGGTAATAATGGTGCACACCAACTAACATGGCGGTAGCGCTGACAGTCGCCGATATCGTCCCTAGTAAGGTATCGTACTTTTTGTACTCATCCACCATGCTAACCCTTCTCGCTTTCATCAGAAAACGTCATTTTTTATTTGTGCCTCAATCGACAACGATTCATCAACCAATAACAATTCATCAATCACCATCAGTGTTATTAAAGCCGACACGAACCCCTAATGTCGGGATTAACTGGTGCTTAATTAGACCTGTTATCGTCGTTAAATGCTCCAAGAGCTGCTGTTGATCAGCTTGGTCAGCATCTGTGATATCTTCAGGCATCTGTCCTAACAATGCAGTACTTTGTGCTAACGCAGTAGATAAGTTGTTACCCACACTGCTTTCTTCATTGACATCCAAAATAGCGGTAAGCACTGGATCAGTTAGCACATCATTAAGCGTCGCGAGCTTTGCATTGATAATAGCGCGGCTTTGACCGGCAGTATCAGCAGGTACATGACCCTTAGCATTTCCCGTAATCCCTAATGGCTGGTCAATCCCTGTCGACTTCATCGTTTCGATGAGCGAAAGTAAAGAGTTAAACCATTGGTTGAGACCTTGATCACTATCAGCAGTTTTATCAATCGCCAGTAGCTCAGTGGCGTTCTCTTTCCAATTATTTTCGATATCTTGTAAGCGTGCGCTCAACGCACTACTCGCACTCACGACATACGCACATTGACCAGCGTCTAAACTTTCATTGGCGTATAACACCTCCTCTAGCCCTGGAATTCCTTGAACGATAGCACTCTCATCTGCCAACTGTTCAGCTGTTAGATTGGGGTTAGCACCGATCAAATTGGCGACACCATTATGTACCAAGCCACGCTCATCAGGATAGTAGTTGATATACAAATTGCTCATACTGGCAGTCGCGGGTCCAAAGTTAATCATTTCCGCTCTAGCCCATGCTTGTGCCAACACCAGCCACTGGTCGCGTAGCGCTTGTAAATCGTCGCTGTTGACTGCTCCAGACTGACAGTGCTCTTGCGCTAAGTCATGCAACTGCCTACTTTGACTCGCTGCTTCGGCATATGCTGGGATAACGACGTCATTTGCCACATGGGTCAAGTAGGTTTTAGCAGTATCTGCACTGATATCAATGGCAGTGACTGTTTCAGTAGTATCGTCTGCACCTTCGACTGAACCAGTGCCAGTGCTACCCTGCTCGACTGCTTGACCGTCTACGTCTTGTGCGTTGTTTTCATCCGCTGGTTTGACACAACTGATTAAGAGTCCAGCACTTAAGGCAGAGAGTGCGACTGCTAAAGCATGGTTTATTTTCATAGTTTTCTCGGTATTTATAGGCTGATAGTTGTTGATAAATCGTTGAAGCAAACCACTTTATTTGTATATTGATGCATATTATCGCTTTATTCGGCTAAATATGCCTTACAACGATTGTAAAAAGGCATTAAATTCAGCACGTTCTTGCTCATCAAGTTTGAGCACTTTTTGTTTTTGTTGCTCCGCTTCACCGCCGTGCCATAATACAGCTTCCATCAAGGTGCGTGCACGCCCATCATGTAAAAACGTCGCTTGCGGGTCGACAGTTTGAGCTAGGCCAATGCCCCACAGCGCTGGAGTACGCCATTCATATGAATTTGCCAAAAATTCTACTTGTGCATCTTTGGGTGGCAAGTTGCCAGCAATCGTACGATCTGCAAGGTCATCACCCATGTCATGCAGCAGCATATCTGTGTAAGGGTAAATCACTTGACCGTGTTGCTCAAGATGATCATCGTCAGTTGTTGGCAGCTGATATCTCGGCGTATGACAGCTTTGGCAGCCCATATCATAAAAATGTTTTTTTCCCGCCAATACCAGATCATCGTCAGCATTTCTTCGGTTTGGCACTGCCAAGTTACGCGTATAAAACTCTACAAACTTGGCAACCTCGTCATTGACCTCGACAGGTGGCTTGCCGTTACCCTGCTCATCAGCACCCGTCGTCGCATTCACACACGCCGTTTGTGTCGGCATGCACGATTCATGAGGACGGATATTTGAAGTCAGCCCCATGTCTTCATTAAATGCACTTTGGTTTTGAGTGAGTAACTTGGTTTGACCTGCTTTCCAACCAAAACGCCCTAACATTTTTTCGCCTGTTTGAGGATCCGTCACCCAGTTGTATTTACCACTGATACCCGATTCCGAATTCTTGTTCTCATTGACAGCTTGTTTTTTGATATCATCAGCAGGAATCTGCTCCAAGAGCCCAAGTCCAATCATCGGCAAAGCCACTCGAGGCGATACCATCAAATCATCATCGAATGCACCATATCCTGGTTTGGTTAGGCTAAATGTGGGTGCACGCAAGGTTTCGACATGACCATCAGTAAAAGTGACCGGCTTATCCGTCCACGTCACGCTAATATGGGCTTCGGCAGGAACGCCTTGAATACCTCGATCTTGTAGCTGACCACCATACATAGGATGAGCTACTTTTTCGATTTGCGAGCTTTGCAATTGCTGATGCTCTTCTTCCGTACTGGCCGGCATAGCCAGACGGATGAGTAAACTATCAGCATCGTCGTCACTATTCATCGGTGCGTGCCCACGACCATCTTTGATATGACACGACTGACAAGCAGCAACGTTAAACAACGCTCCCAGACCATCTCGGCTGTCCGTACTGGCAGGCGCGATAACCCAAGGCTGCTTAAAAAAAGCATTACCGATAAAAAAGTTTCCTTTGCGTGAGGCAGATAAATTTGAGGAAGGTTTAGAATAGCTTTCAGCACTGGTAATACTAATACCCGTGTCACCACCTTGCTTAATTTCTTGCGGATCAAATGTCGCAAGCTGCTGCATTGGCACACCAGCCAATGCTTCAATGGTTTGACTCTGTTGAGGTGCTAGTGCTTGCTCACCTTCATTATCCGTTGCCATATCCTGATTTTCAGAAGCATCTTCAGAGACATTGTCTGATGGCTGACAAGCACTAACAAGCAGTACACCTGTGACTGCTAATAAAAGTTTAAGAGGTGTGCTCAGAAGCTTTTTGGAAGAAGGAGAATCAGAAGTGTTGGCAGAAATGAAGTTCATAGAAATTGCCTTAGTTCGAACGTAGCACTATTAAAACCATGTGCAAAACAACCGTTTGTTTAATACCCAAAAATACGTTGCCAACCATTGTTAACAACGTATTCATTATAAAATTAAGCTGTTACAAAAAGCTATTTATTAGCTAATGATCTTAGAACTGAGACCCTGTGTCCGCATCTAAGCTATCAATACCAATAGCTTTTGCAGCATTCTCAATACCACCAGTTAGCTCTTGTAAGTCAGTGATAGCCTCTTCAACCCAGCTTCGACGTAGATTTTGCTCTTCAGCAGAGATACCTGCTTCGCTCACCTGACCAACAGTAGCGATCATTTGATCGACTTTGATACCTTCTTCTTCACTTTTCTCTACGATAACATCAAAAGCATCTGCTACTTTAACAAAATCGCCATCTAGCGTTGTAGCGACATCTTCATGACCACTATCGATGAGGTAGTCTTTGATACCGTAACCACCAACTGCACTACCATCAACTGTTTCATAGCTGCCATTAAAGACATTTTGAATGCCACGAGCGTTGTGTGCATAGCTTAAGTGAGTCAAGTCACTAAAGCATTCGTGCTCGTCTTCGGTAGAGCCGGTCACAAACGCAACCTGCATACGCTCAGATGCAAGCTCACCTAGCGCTAAGCTACCCATTTGATACATGATCTGACGCAGTGCATTGTCGTCTTTACGTGCTTCAAGGTCGCTACGTAAGGTATTTTCGCTATCAGCCTGCCATTCAGCTTCCATCGCAGTCAAATCATCAACCAACAATTGCGCGGCGGCTGTTAAAAACTCACCACGGCGCTCACAGATGCTCGCATCATCATTGACAGTGCTACCACTGGTACACTGTCCTTCTTCAGTTGCATAGTCAGTCACTGGACGCTCACCTGCTCCTTCGTTTACACCGTGAGTATCTTGACCCCAAAGCATAAACTCAATCGCATGATAACCGGTCGTTACATTGGCTTCACTACCACCAATCTCATTCATCTCTGCTAACAATTCAGGTGTGATTTCACTGGTATCTTGACTGGCGCTGCCAACTGCGATGCTATCACTATTGATGATGTTATCCTGGCTGTTGTATTCGCCTTCATAGCCGTCGCTAACATAGTCAATCAATGCTTCATCAAGTGGCCAAGCATTAACCTGTCCTTCCCAGCCATCGACACTCTCAATTGCACGTTCTTCATTAGCAGCGACAAAACCTTCATCAAAACGGAAAACTTCCGTCTCTGAGTACGGCTGACGAGCGGCTTTATAAGCGGCTTTAGCAGCGTCAAGGTTGGCTTGAGTTGGCGTGTCTACGTAGGCTTCAACTGCCGTTTGTAACGTCTTAGCTGTTTCTAGAGAATCTTTATAAGTAGCATGCGCTATGTTGGCATAGCTAGTAACCAGCTCATCTACATGCGACACTTCTGTGTTGTTAGCTGATTCTGCCTCTTGTACATCTACCTGAGTGTCAGCACTGGTGTCTGAGGTTTCTTCGGTCTGTTGAGTACAGCCTGAAACCATCAAAAGTCCTGCAAGCGCAGCAGCTAAGGTGGTTGGTAAAATCTTACGGCTCGTTGTTGTGATAATGGTCATATACATCCTCAATAGAAATAGAAATAGACAGCGCTGTGATTAAGTTATAAAAGACTCTAAGGAC
>NZ_JAKDUI010000083.1 GCF_030457785.1 Psychrobacter sp.
TGCTAAAGTAAATTTAAACCCTAGCCAAATTGTATATGATTTTATAAAAACCTACTGATAGCAGCTAAATAAGCACGTACTCTCATCAGCCATCTTCACCTACATTATAAGGGTCGACACGATAATAAGTAAAACCAATTTATATTGCTTACTATTGCCGCTGTCACTACGATATCGGCCTACCTCTACGCCTATGATGGAGCCTTCCTTTTGTTTCACAACCTGCTTTTTCTGGAATAGTAATGGAATTGCGTATAAAATGGTCAATTATCGGCTGAATAACAAGCCTGTAACTGAAATCTTTACCCAAGAGTTTTTATTTTGCCACAGAGTTCTGATGATATTTCATCAGGATTGCGTTACAATACCCTTAAACAGAGTCAGGAGTTTTAACTAAACATTACGTAAATATGTTTTTTTGTCAGCCGCCGCTAGCATATATCTATTATGGTCACTGCATTTTAAGACCCTATGAATTTTGGTATCTATCTTCATTAGTACAGAGATCTAAGTAGTAATTAAGATAAGTATTTTACCTCATTAGATGTTTGATGATTAATAATACCGCGTCTGCTTTATTCACCTTTACGATTTATTAACATTCTCCCTTCCGACCAACTAAATAGATAGTATGGTGCGTTTAAAGACGTTTTTTATCTATTGATATGGTGTGAGGTTAAAGCTTAGATTGATAGTTAATAACGTAATGGTAATAAACAAGCCAAAACAGCATATACCGCGTCTATAACTCATTAGAGCATAGGTATCGCAAACACTTAGTTAATTCTGTTGATAATTCGGGCTGTAAAGGAATCATCCAATGAGTTTACAAAACACAGCAGTCGCCCCAGTGGACCGTGAATATGAAATTACTATCGTAAGATTTTTTACGATAATGGCCGTAGTATGGGGCATCGTCGGCATGAGTATTGGTGTGTTCATTGCTTCACAGTTAGCATGGCCATCACTCAATTTTGACACCCCATGGCTGACATTTAGTCGTTTAAGACCGCTACATACCAATGCGGTTATTTTTGCGTTCGGTGGCTCTGCCCTGTTCGCAACGTCTTACTATATTGTTCAAAGAACCTGTAAGACAAGGTTGTTCGCACCTTATTTGGCCTGGTTTACCTTTTGGGGTTGGCAAGCAGTTATCGTATCAGCTGTGCTTACCTTGCCCATGGGTGTCACTTCAACCAAAGAGTATGCTGAACTTGAGTGGCCAATCGATATCTTAATCGCATTGGTATGGATATCTTATGCCATTGTCTTTTTCGGCACACTTATCAAGCGTAAAACCTCACACATTTATGTCGCTAACTGGTTCTTTGCAGCCTTCATTATTACGATTGCATTACTTCATATCGTAAACAGTATGGCCATTCCAGTTAGCCTATTTAAGTCTTACTCGTTATTTGGCGGTGCGACTGATGCAATGGTGCAGTGGTGGTACGGGCATAATGCAGTAGGCTTTTACTTAACGGCTGCCTTCCTTGGGATGATGTATTATTTCGTTCCAGTACAGATTGGACGTCCTATTTATTCATATCGTCTATCTATCGTTCACTTTTGGGCATTAATTGCTGCATATATGTGGGCTGGTGGTCACCATCTACATTATTCAGCATTGCCAGATTGGACACAGTCTTTAGCAATGGTCTTTTCTATCATCCTGTTTGCACCATCTTGGGGTGGTATGATTAACGGCGTGCTAACGCTATCAGGTAGCTGGGATAAGCTACGTACCGATCCGATCATTCGCTTCATGATTGTTGCCTTGTCATTCTACGCTATGTCGACATTCGAAGGTCCGATGATGTCTATCAAGACCGTCAATGCACTATCGCACAACACTGACTGGACTGTAGGACACGTACACTCGGGCGCGCTTGGCTGGGTAGGTATGATTACTATTGGTTCGCTATACGTATTGTTACCACGTATTTATAACAAACCAAAAATGTACTCTATCAGCTTAATCACCACGCATTTCTGGCTAGCAACTGCAGGGACAATCTTCTATATTGTATCCATGTGGATCTCAGGTATTGGTCAAGGCATGATGTGGCTTGCGACCAACCCAGACGGTACTTTGGTATATAGTTTCGTTGATACAGTTGAATTCTCACACTACCCTTATATTGGTCGTGCTTTTGGTGGATTCTTATATGTATCGGGTATGTTTGTGATGGCTTACAACTGCTATAAAACACTGAAGATGCCTGAAAGCAAGCTTATAGATGCCGCTGATCCGACGAATCATGAATCTAGTGCCGAAAAACCATCGACAGCTAACGTATAAGGAGCAATCATGGCTGGTACACCGCATGAAATTATTGAAAAAAATACAGGCTTGTTGGTCATTGGTATCGTCATTGCTATTAGCTTTGCAACGCTAGTTGAGATCGTACCATTAATCTATGATAACAAGAGCCTTGAAGAAGGCGGCGTAAACGCGCCCCTTCCCTCTATGGAACCATGGACTGCTTTAGAATTCGAAGGTCGTGACATCTATATTCGTGAAGGTTGTCACGTTTGTCATACCCAAATGATTCGCCCATTGCGTTCAGAGGTTGAGCGTTATGGACCTTATTCACGTGCTGCAGAGTCAACATGGGATCACCCATTTTTATGGGGTTCAAAACGTACTGGACCTGATCTGGCACGTGTGGGCGGCCGTTACTCTGAAGATTGGCAAAAGCAGCATTTGATCGAACCGCGTTCATTGGTGCCTGAATCAGTTATGCCTGGTTTCCCTTGGCTTGCTGAAAACGAAGTCGATGGTGAAAACGTTCAAGCTAAAATGCGTTTATTCCGTGATCGCTTTGGTGTTCCTTATACTGAAGATGATATCGCAGGAGCACCAGATGCAGTTCTTGGTGCCACCGAACTTGATGCCCTAGTCGCTTATCTACAGCAATTAGGCACAGCAATGGAAGGACAGCGCTAATGGGTATTGGTGAATTACAAACAATTGCGACCGTTTCTGCCTTTATTGCCTTTATAGGTGTTGCATGGTGGGCGTATTCGCCAAAAAATAAAAAACGCTTCGAAGAAGATGCACAACTTGCGCTTGATGACGAGGATATTAAGTCTCTGTCTGAAGAGCAGCGCAATAAGGATAAACGATGACATTTTTTTGGAGTTCTTGGATCACGCTATTCAGTTTCGCCTGCTGGCTTTTTATACTTGGCGTTCTGGTGTTTGTATTAAAATACAAGCCAGACGTTGAGAAAGACGGTACTACTGGTCATGAATATGATGGTATCCGAGAATACGACAAACCGCTTCCTAAATGGTGGTTGGTGATATTTTTTGGCTCAATCGTCTGGGGCGTCGCTTACTGGGTATTTTTCCCAGCAATGTTCCCAGCACACTGGGATGGTATCGCAACGGTAGAAGTTGACGGTGAGACTGTACCTTGGACCTCTCATAATGAGCTGAGTAGTGAGCTTGAAAGTAATAACAAAGTCTTCACTGACAACTTTGAGCAAAACATCTTGGCAGGCGCTGGCGCTAGTGGTGCTACGTCTACCCTAGCGACACTAGCTAGTATGCAGACAACCATGCGTCAAAGCGACAATCCGCCAGCCGATTTACAAGCGCAAATTGATGGAAAGATAACTGAACTCGCTCCTTATGTTGAGACGTTGTCTGAAGATCAGAATGCTTTAATGGTCGGTAGCCGCTTGTTCTTACAGAACTGCTCTGTTTGCCATGGTTCAAACGCCAGAGGCGCCTTGGGTTATCCTAACTTGACCGATAATGACTGGTTATACGGCGGTGCACCTGAAAATATCTTGACGACGCTTCATAATGGTCGTGTTGGTGGTATGGCAGCTTGGCGAGATCAAATCGGTGAAGACGGCGTGCGTGCGGCAGCCGAATATGTTTTATCTATTTCTGGTAACCGAGAGGACTATGATCTGAATCAGACTCAAGTAGCCCAGGGCGAGGTAATCTTCAACGAGCCAACCAACTGTGTGCTTTGTCATGGTGCTGACGCAAAAGGTATGATTTCAACTGGTGCTCCTAACTTAACTGACAACATCTGGTTGTATGGTAGCGATCGCGAAAGCGTCCGCGAGACAATACGTCATGGTCGTGCTGGCGTTATGCCTGAATGGCAGACCAAATTGGGTAACGAGCGCATCATCCTCCTTGCTGCCTATGTTTACTCATTATCAGACTCACCAGTTCCAACTGGCGGTACGTCAGAAGCAGCTGCTGAAGTCGCTGTAGAAGATACTAGTACCGAAGAGGCAGATACCGATGCAACCGTTACTGCTACTGAAGAAACTGATATCTAACTTAAGCGTTATGATTTCATTGAAAAGATAAGCTGAATAAAGGGAGGGCTGTCAATACAGTCCTCCCTTTTTTTTTACTGAGTGCAATAGATCTTAGCTCGCTTAAACGTATACTTATCATCGGTGAGTTTCCAACTCTCAAGGATGAGTTATTTCGTAGATAAAGCGACCAATTTTATGCAATCAAATAACCCCACCTCCCTTGCAACACTGCCTATATGCTGATTAATAATTTATAATTATCACCACACTTATAGTAGGGATAGTGGTAAAATACTGATGCTTAGGTTTGGCTTGTAAAGCACATCTAAAACCAACCCTCATATACCTTTACTAAGTTATTTACCCCAGATCATTTGGTAGTTTGATTGGCGAAATTCATGTTCACGCCCTCTCTTCTACTTACTGACATTGAGAACATTGCACACTCATACATCCTAATATCATAGGTGTTTGTTCATCATGCCAGCAGACTGATTCTTTTTTTAAAGAGGCACGTTTATGTCAGAACAACAACCCAATAAAATCCCTGTACAGCAAGTCGATCTTGATGCCACTAAATACAGTGTTCATCCTAGGTTTGTCAAAGGGCTTTATCAGAATATTCGTATTATCACGATGTATGCGCTATTAGCAGCTTTTTTATTGTTACCATGGCTACGATACAATGGTAGGCAAGCGATATGGTTTGATGTTCCATCGCAGCATTACTATATTTTTGGCATGACATTTTTGACCCAAGATTTTTACTTTATCGCAGCGTTTGCTATTATTGCGGCCTTCACCTTATTCATGGTGACAGTGTATGCAGGTCGTGTTTGGTGTGGTTATGCTTGCCCACAAACCATTTGGACTCACCTTTATCAACATGTTGAAAAATGGGTCATTGGTGATCGTAATAAACGCATAAAGTTTGACAAAAAACCAATGAGCGTCGAGAAAGCCCTAAAACGCTCAATAGTGTACTTTATTTGGCTCGTATTTTCGGTCATTACGGCATCTACCTTTGTCAGTTATGTGGCTGGAACAGAGTTCCTGTATCAGAGTTGGCAGTTTATTGGCTTTATCCCATTTCCTGATTGGCCAACTTGGGTATGGGTATCGATGTTTATCTTTACCTTTGCGACCTATGCCAATGCTGGATATATGCGTGAGCAGATGTGCGTCCAAATCTGTCCTTATGGTCGCTTTCAAAGCGTGATGTTTGATAAAGATACGCTTATCGTTTCTTATGACTATGAACGTGGTGAACCTCGCGGTGCTCGCAAAAAGAACGCGAATGCTGATCATTTGGGTGACTGTATTCAGTGCCAAATGTGTGTACAGGTTTGCCCCACTGGTATCGATATTCGAGATGGGTTGCAAGTCGCTTGTATTCAGTGCGCGGCCTGCGTTGATGCTTGTAACGACGTCATGGATAAAGTTGGCTTGCCACGCGGACTTATCCGCTATACGACAGAACGCCAACTGACTGAAAAAGAGCCTAGTCGTTTGTTCCGCCCACGTCTATTTGCTTATTTGGCATTATTGACCATATTGTGTGGTGGCGTCGTATTTGCACTGACCGACCGTGTGCCATTAGAGATTGATATCCGTCGTGACCGTAATCAACTGTCTTCTGTCAATAACGAAGGAATGATCGAAAACAGCTATATTGTCAAACTGACCAATAAGACCCAAGAGCTGCATACTTATCAGGTCACTCTGGCTCCACAAGACGGCTTGAGTTTAGAGCTTCGATTTAACAATTTGGAGCTAAAGGCTGGCGAAAGCTTTGATATGCCTATGAGTATCTTTGGTGATCCTGATGTGATCGAGTTTGGCCAAACGCCGGTAACCTTAAACGTGACGAGCGAAGACGGACAGTACCAAGTGAGCAAACAAAATATCTTTACCACTCAAGGTCAATAGTTCACAGAAAACTGTTGATTGAAAGTTAAGTAGCTAGCATACTCTTATATCATTCACTTGTTAGCAAGCGGCTAGCAAGTGACACTTTATTATCAAGCTGGCAGCATTAAGCCGTCAGATTACCCATTGATACAATTTATGATATCCAATAATCAAGGTATCTGAATAATAGGTATTTTATGTCTGATCCTGCACCAAACTTTAAGCATCAAGATACTCAGCCATGGTACAAAAATTACATGGTTGTCATTTTTGTGATTGGCATGCCAGCAGTCGTCGTTATCGCTTGTATTTGGTTTGTATATTACTCTTACCAAATCCGTGATAGTGTGGTGCGTGACGACTGGTATATGGACGGTAAAACACTCTATCAGGACGTATCACGTGACAAACTGACATATGATTTGGACTTGCACGGTCAAATGCAGCTTGCTGACAATGGTGACATCGTATTTTATTTGAACTACCCTGAACAGAGCTTGCAATCAGATGAGCTGCTAAATGGCACACCACTCGTCTATCCTGAGACATTAGAGCTGTCTATATCTCATGCAACTGACATAAAGAAAGATCGTGATGTGGTACTACAGCATCAAGAAGCAAATAAATACAGTGCACAAGTTGATCTCGACCCATTAAAAGCGAAGTATTACCTGCAAGTCAGTAATGACGGGCAAAACGACTGGCGAATGCAAGACGTAGCCATATTACCTCGAGCAGAAGTAAGCTTCGAACCGTTATCTGTCTTTTCTGAAAGTTAATCATCACCAATATCACTGCTATACGCACTACTAATTAAAAAAAACCAGCCAATCTCTTACGAATGGCTGGTTTTTTTATTGATACTTTTTTAATTTCAGCGCTATTAATTAATAACAGCTCACGTCTGAATGCTAAATAACAGGGTTAATCGTTGGTATTTTTTGTGCGGAACCATCATCTTCCATCGTTTTATTTGACGCTTGGTTTGACTTTCGATTTAACGCTTGGTTTGACGCTTTATTTGATACTTGTTTTGGCTGCTTATCAGCAAACTTTGGATTAAACCTCTGCGTTTCTGGTGAAACTGGCAAACCAATCTCTGCCAAGCTATCAGTCTGACCCGCCTGGATATTATCTCCTTCAAACAAACGCTCTTGGCCATCACGATCAAGACTCAACTTTTCAAAGTCGAACAATTCACGATCTGCCAATTGTGAGGGTGCTACGTTTTGCATGGCTTTGAAAATTGATGCCAAACGCTGTGGATGCGCATCATCCCACTCGCGTAACATGTCATTGATAATAGCTCGCTGTAGATTTGTTTGACTCCCACATAGGTTGCAAGGAATGATCGGAAATGCTTTTAGACGTGCATATTCTATGATGTCTTTTTCTTCTACATAAGCCAACGGGCGAATCAGCAAGTTTTGCTTATCATCACTGAGCAGTTTAGGTGGCATCGACTTTAGCGCACCACCATGAAATAAGTTCAAAAAGAAAGTTGCCAGCATGTCATCGCGATGATGACCCAAGGCAATTTTAGTCGCACCAATTTGTTTAGCAAAGCCATACAGAGAGCCACGGCGCAAGCGAGAACACGCTGAACAGTAAGTTTTGCCTTCTGGCACCACACTTTTCACGATGCTATACGTGTCTTTTTCTAAGATATAGTGCGCAATTCCTTGCTCATTCAGATAGTCTGGTAAAATGTCTTCCGGATAACCAGGTTGCTTCTGATCTAGATTGACCGCGACGATATCAAAACTGATCGGCGCGATGCGTTTAAGTAGCAGTAAAATATCCAACAGCGTATAACTGTCTTTGCCACCCGACACACAGACCATGATCACATCACCATCTTCGATCATATTAAAATCTCGAATCGCCCATGATACCTGACGACGAAGCTTTTTTTGTAGTTTCCGAAACTGTTCTGACTCAGTGGCTGCTTTTGTTTTAGTAGCACTGCTGCCTTTTTTCATCTCATCGTCAGCAACATCACCATACTCTGCGCTATCTGTATGCAAAACATCATTATTTAAGTCTGCATCTGCTGAATTATTATCAAAATCAGGCATGGTTTTTGGGATAAATAAGGTCTCTGCAGTCATAAATTACTCAATATCTATACAAAAGTTATTTGCCGAGAAGCGCCCAGCAAAAAATATTTTAGCACGAGTGCTTTAAAAGCAAGGATTATAACAAATTTTGCTAAGGGTTTGAAAATATGACGTTAATTTAACACCTTAATTAGATACTCACAGGCAAATGATTTTTGTTTTATCCGTCTAATGATATTAGTTTAGGGATGCCAGAATCATCATCTCATGGTTCAGTAGTGGTCGTATTTTTGCTAAAATAAACGTTTTTCGCAAACCAATAATAGATACCAATATGACTAACGCTACCCCGCAACACGCCACTAACCATCAAGCACAAAATCAAGCAGCTGATGAAAGCTTACCTGCCCTGCATAAAAACCAAAATGCTGTCGTACTATTATCGGGCGGGCTTGACTCAGTGACTTGCTTGTATTGGGCGAAGGCTTGCTACGCTTCTGTAACGGCGGTTAGCTTTAACTATGGACAGCGTCATAACAGTGAGCTTGTAGCAGCCAAAGCCATTGCTCAGAGTGCCGGAGTCAATCACTGCATTATCGACATAGATATCGCGCAGCTAGGTGGCTCTTCACTGACTGACCACAGCATGGTCGTTCCTGACGGCGACACGGATAAGTTTCCTGATAAAAAGCACGACGAAATCGATAACGACGCTATTCCCAATACTTATGTGCCAGCGCGTAACACTATTTTCCTGTCTTATGCACTGGCAGTGGCTGAAGTAACCGAAGCCAATCATATCGTCATCGGTGTCAGCTCCGTTGATTACTCGGGTTATCCTGATTGCCGTCCAGAGTATATTGACGCCTTTCAACGTATGTCCAACTTGGCAACCAAGGCAGGCGTTACTGGTCACCAACTATCAATCCAAACACCATTACAAAAGCTATCGAAGGCAAAAACCATTGAGCTTGGTCTATCATTGGGCGTGGACTACAGCCAAACCATTTCTTGCTATCGCGCGGATAATGATGGGTTAGCCTGCGGCGTTTGTGACAGTTGCTCACTACGCCGTCAAGGGTTCGAACAAGCGGGCATCGAAGACCCAACCCATTACCAGCCTTAATCAGCACGACAACGGCAAATGTCGCAAAGATACAATACTAATCAACATTTGCGAAACAATCGCTTGCATTAACACAGCACGGCTTCATTATATTTTGATCAAAATACTTGTTATGGTATGGGAACCAATATCTACCGTAAGTTATAGACTTCCACATCGCTTATATATTTGTGTACGCATGTGAGTCAACCATCTATCCGTACGTGATAGCATGAAAATATACCGTTTATAAAACTGCCACCACCTATAAGAGGATATATATGAAAATTTTGTCAGTACTTCCCCTAGCCCTAGCTGCTGCTGTTGCGATGCCACAAGCAAATGCTGCTGATATCAAACAAAGTAACATCGACGCCTGCATCGCTGGCGCAGTCGAAAATCAAATCGCGAACGAGAGCGATGCTACAGAACTATGTAACTGCACCGTCGACGTCCGTAGCGAAATGACCATCGGTCAAATGTGGGAAATCGAGAGTTACGCGCAAAATCAAGAAGATCCTTCAAACCTGCCTTATGTCCAAGCAATGCAACAAGACTTGCAGCAATGCACGGAAGGTCTGGACTTGCAACAACCTCAGCAACCCTCTTAATAGACAAGTTGTTCGAGATGAAAAAGACTGGCTATTGCCAGTCTTTTTTGTTGTCAATAAATAGCCAAAGTGTAAAACTAGATATTAATCTCTGTAAA
>NZ_JAKDUI010000084.1 GCF_030457785.1 Psychrobacter sp.
CTGATGACTAACAGAGGATTTTATATTGTTACTATTATCGGTGCTGTTATCGTTGCTGTTGTTACTGCTACTGTTATTATTCTCTTTCGTTTGTTGGCTCACGGTCTCTCTCATCAAAAAATATGGCAAAATTTTACTTGGCAAAGTATATCTGCAAACATCATGTCTTTGATCTAATCAATTGTCATTCAATATCGAACGTAGCGTATCAATCAAACGAAGGTTTTCTTCTGCCACGCCCACAGTAATGCGTAACCAGCTATGCAAACCATACCCTGCCAACGGACGAACGATAACGCCTTGCTCCAATAACGCTTGATGAATATCAATGGCCGTTGTATCTTCCATCTCCATGTTGATTTCTACCATGATAAAGTTGGCATATGACTTAATAAATCGCAATCCTAACGCATCGAATTGTTTTTCAAGCCAACGCATCTGTTCATCATTCGTCTCGCGCACAGCTTTAATAAAGCTTTGGTCGGCGAGTGCAGCAGTAGCAGCTGCCAAACCAATACGGCTGACATTGAATGGCTGACGAACACGATTGATCAGTTTTGCTACTGCCACTGAGCTGAGCGCATAACCAACACGCAATCCTGCCAAGCCATACGCCTTAGAAAAGGTACGTACGATGACCACGTTATCAAATTCGTCAATCAACGCCCTATTATTACTTTCAGGGCTATATTCAATATACGCCTCATCAAGCACCACTAATACTGAGCTTGGCACTCCAGCAACGAAATCACGTAGCGCTTTTTGTCCGAGCTGTGTGCCAGTTGGGTTGTTGGGATTCGCAATAAAAACCACTTTGGTATTTGGGTTGTCTGTCACCGCTTGGCTCATGGCTTTTAGGTTATGACCATAATTCTGTGCAGGCACTTCTACACCCGTCGCTCCTTGCATTTTTGCTAACATCGAATACACCACAAAAGCGTATTCACTATATACGATGGCATCATCAGCACCGACAAAACTACGCGCCAATATATCGAGCAAATCATTAGAACCATTACCTAAAGTAATCTGATCCACAGTCACATCGTTGAAATCAGAAAGTGTTTGCTTTAGATAATAACCATTGCCGTCAGGATAGCGAGCCAATTGACCTAACTGCTCGGTAATAGCCAACGTTACTTGCGGTGAACAGCCCATCGGATTTTCATTACTAGCAAGCTTTACGACATCAGAGACACCATACTCACGAGTCAACTCTTCAACTGGCTTGCCAGTTTGATAAGGAGACAGCTCTAAGATACTGTCATATGCTGGAGTTAACGGTGCTAAATCCAATTGTGTCGTTGACGATGACTTCATGATTTGTCCTTAGATATGGGTAGTTATACCATTCATAAAAATTTGAATAGCAAGGAGAAAGAATGCAAGTGCTACGCATGGTAGGCTAAGCGATTTTGACACAGCTAATCGTAATTTTCAGTTTGGTGTTATTTATTATTATTTTCGGTGAGACACTCAGCCAATCCTATACGATATAGTAAAGTCTTTCTGAACAGAGGCTTTTTCTGAAAAATCTACAAAGCAACCGATTACGTACGTAACTCGATTGCTTCAAGCAAGACACTATATCGAACTGATGATCGAATTAATGATCGAATTAATGCTGAATAAAGCGATTGGTTGGCCGATTAACTACAGCACTGCCTTAGGATATGAGCCTAATACTCGTAAATCTTTGACCAACGGACGAATATCCGAAATAGCAGCACTCACGTTTGGATCATCGATATGCCCCTGCATATCAATAAAGAATACATATGCCCATTTATTAGGACGTTCAGGGCGTGTCTCGATACTGGTCATCGATACGCCGTGATAAGACATTGGTTTCAATATTTCGATCAACGCACCAGCCTTGTCATGAGCTGAAACGACAATAGAGGTTTTATCTTGTCCTGAAGGCGCAACTGCCTCATGACCGATGATCAAAAAGCGCGTGGTATTGCTTGGATTGTCTTCGATATTTTCATAAAGCTTATGTAAGCCATACTCTGCAGCTGCTACACCACCTGCGATAGCTGCAGAATGCCATTCATTTTTTAGGCGACGAGCAGCTTCACCGTTGCTTGAAACTGACACCCGCTCAACATTAGGAAAGTTAACATCTAACCAATGACGACACTGTGCCAAAGACTGCTGATGCGAATAAATACGGCTTAAACTATCGACTTTGGTATGCTCAGAAACCAAGAAGTTTTGATGTATAGGCATCTCAACTTCACCAATGATTTTTAGGGTAGAAGATAAAAACCCATCTAACGTATGATTGACCACGCCTTCTGAAGAGTTTTCTACCGGTACCACACCATACATCGCCGTACCTGCTTCAACTTCGCGAAACACATCAGTGATGGTGTTCATCGGTACGGTATCAGCAGCTTTACCAAAATGCTTGAGTGAAGCAGCATGTGTAAACGTCCCTGTTGGGCCCAAAAACGCAATACGCTGCGGCGCTTCTAAATCTAGGCAGACTGACATAATCTCACGAAATAAACGTGCCATTTTTTCATCAGCGATAGGACCTGCATTACGCTCCATGACCGCTTTAAGTACTTGGGCTTCACGCTCAGGACGATAAAAAATAGGATTCTTACTATCTATATCATCTGCTTCATTATTAGCAATATGAGCTTTCTTTACAACTGCTACTTGCTGAGCAAGTTTCGCGCGATTGTTGATTAGTGTCTGAATCTCACAGTCAACGGCATCAATACTCTCACGAATATTATCCAGAAATGCTTTTTCATTTGCGGTATCGCTAGCGCCTGTAGTGGATTGATTTGGGTTATCCATATTTTTCTCTGATGACTGCTCACTCATTACCGCTCATCCTTTTTAAATTTATAACTGTTTAGACTTTCTACTTATTAGGTCGATTTCGAATACTCTAATGGTTAAAACAAGACACTTTAATCTGTGGTGTATTATATGACTACTGGTTATATGAAACCAATATCTCAAAAAGCTACCATATAATCTGCTCTACTATAACAAAAACTATCCTCAGTGCCCATTTGTAAATACCATTAAAGCCGCTAATATTACCACAGTTGTATGCGAGACAGTCCATGCACGGTAAACTATGAGAAAATCTGACCTCAAACTATGTTACAGTCTAAACCCAAACCTAATACCCAATCTAGCTACTAAACCTAGTCACTACTAGGAATAAAAAAATAATCACATAATTGATAAATAAGGATATTCAATGAGCACATTAGAGCAACTTCGTAAAATGACCACCATTGTCGCTGATACTGGTGACCTCTCTGCCATCGCACGCTTAAAGCCAATCGATGCGACTACCAATCCGAGTTTGATTACCAAGGCACTTACTCATCCTGACAATCAGAGCATGCTATCAGAAACCATGAGCAACCATAACGGCGATATCGATGCTGTGATCGATGCGCTTACCGTTCAAGTTGGCTGTGATATTTTGGCACTTATTGACGGCCGTGTGTCTACCGAAGTGGACGCTCGACTGTCCTACGATACTCAAGCAACCATTGATAAGGCCTTAGAGTTTATGGCTGCCTATCAAAAAGCAGGCATCGACTCAGAGCGTGTATTGATAAAAATGGCGGCCACATGGCAAGGTATCGAAGCGGCGCGTTACTTGGAAACTCAAAATATCCACTGTAATTTAACCTTGCTATTCGGGCAGCATCAAGCAATCGCCTGTGCCGATGCGGGCGTCACGTTAATATCACCATTCGTTGGACGTATTTTGGACTGGCAAAAACGCCAACAAAACCGACAAAACGTACCAGTTTCTGATGACATGGGCGTACAGTCAGTGAAGCTGATTTATCAATATTACAAACAACATGGCTATAACACACAAGTCATGGGCGCAAGCTTTCGCTCGACCGACCAAATATTGGCATTAGCGGGTTGTGACTTATTAACCATCGCGCCAAACCTCATTGATGATATTGCTGCGATGGACAGTGACATCACTCGCCAGCTTTCACCCAGTATGGCAATGGAACAGGATAAAATGGATAAAGTCAGCCTCTCACATGATGATTTCAGCGCCGCTTACCAAAAAGACACCGTTACACAAGACCTGTTACCAAAAGGTATCGACGGCTTTATTGCGGCGCGTGAGGAGCTTGCCAAGGCATTGACCGCTATTCGTGGATAATAAGCAATACCCCCGCGCTCCACAAAAGAAAGTTGCCTACCGATAACAAGTTGGCTATTATGCTGTTTTCAGATCACAAGCAGCAAGGCTAAAGTATGAAACGGCTATCAGTGTTATTGGTAAGCAGCGCTTTGGTATTCAGCGCACAGGCAGCGAATTGGTCGAAAGTATCTGAAAGCAGATCCGGATCAGTTGTTAGTATTGATTTCGACGATATCGAAAGCTCCGATATCAGAATCATAGATGAAAAAGACGTCGAAAATATTATTGTGTCTATTCGTAGATCCTATCCATCACGACAAGCAAACGAAACAGTGAACGAAAAATCCGTCCACCATCGTGATCAACAACTACTGATCTCCTGCAAAGATCTCAGCTACTATACCCGAGCAAACGTCGACTATACCGTTAACGATGAAGTCATAAACGACTGGCAATCAGATAAACCCATACTGACTTCGAGAGAATTTAAGATCACCACACCCAATACGGTTGGACGCACTATAGTAGAAGAATCCTGTAATGCTTATAATCAAGGCAAAAAAGAAATCTAAGAAAACACCAGGGTTTGCCTTTTTAAAAAAGTGTACCTTTCTAAAAAACAGTGAAAACAATCAGATAATTTATATTCAAACAAAAAAGATGCGTATATATTACCTCGCTAGTGGACAACGCTTAGTGGTACTTAAATATGTTAGCTTTTAGAAAGTTTAGCTCATTGGGATTGTCATCGATTAAACTTGAGACACATCTTAAACTAAAGAAGCGCGCTGATATGATCAACGCGCTTCTTTAGTTTTATAGCATTTGGAATCTAAAAATAACGAAGATTAGGCTTCTAAGACAGTATAAACAGGGGCCGGAAACTCCCCATGAAGATCGACCAAGTCTAATAGTACTAAGGCTCCCACCACGCAATGTCCTGCCGATTGACACAACTCGTAAGCAGTCGTTAATGTGCCGCCAGTAGCCAAAATATCATCAACCAATAATACCCGCTCAGGTGGCAAGTTATTTTGCATTTCAAGTGTGTCCTCACCATACTCTAAAGCATAGGCCTTATTGGCCACAGGTGGTGGCAATTTACCCGGCTTACGCAGTAAAATCATACCTTTGCCCAGTCGACCTGCTAGCAAGCTTGCAAAAACAAATCCGCGTGCCTCCACTGCACCCAAACAATCTACCTCATCCAATAATCCATCGGGCAATGCTGCTAGCAATGCATCGATAGCCGCATCAATGTGACTGCGTAATAGCGGTGTAATATCATAAAAATCAATGCCGGCTTTTGGGAAGTCTGGTACTGTGCGAATAATTTCCCAAAAAGGATGCTCTTTATTCAGCATATTTGATGGCTCGTTTTTAGTTTGGAAGGATATAGCGGCAGCATTAATGCTCATGAGGACCCTTAGCGTATATGGCTTGAACAGTATGGTTCAAATAATAATGTTTCAATGATAAACGATAGATGGCGCGATGGCTCAAGGGCAAACATTATAGCATAATGGTTTTTTATATTGCGGCTCAATAATAGAGATCACATCGGTATATATACATAATCAGCCTGACTGGCTTGATAAATAGCGCACGGCCTCAATATACAAGTGTAAACTTAACTATTAAAATAACGGTTATATGCTAAAATACTGGCGCTTTTGCAGTCTAATTTTCTGGTTTTAATCCGAGAGGTTTGAATTCAAAAAAATAGGCTCAAAAAAGTACTGAATCACTGGTAATAATAGATAGGACTACTTATGAAACGCTATGAATGTATTGTCTGCGGCTGGATCTACGACGAAGAGCTAGGCTGTCCTGAAGAAGGGATTGCACCTGGTACTAAATGGGAAGATATTCCTGATGACTGGACTTGCCCAGAGTGCGGTGTAGGAAAGCTTGACTTTGAGATGCTTGAACTGTAGTAGACGACCTTTTAAATAGGATACTTCATGACACAATCAAATGACATCACAGATCACGTTAATGGCGTCAAGTTACCTGACAGTCCGAGTTTAGAGTCAGACTCTAAATCAGATGAGGGTTTTAGTGGCTGGCCTACGCCTGAATGGCAGCAACTTGGCGAACATAAATGGCGACATTCAGACCTCAGTGACCATCTTTATCAAGCAATGATTGATGTCGGCGATGGCATAGAGCTATGCGTAGAAGCTGGTGGTAACCCAAATAATCCACCACTACTAATGATCATGGGGCTAGGATCGCAAATGATATTCTGGCCTGATAATTTTGTGAAGCGCCTGATTGATGAAGGTTTTTTTGTGATTCGATTTGACAACCGTGACATCGGATTGTCTTCTAAAGTCCAAATCGACGGTCTACCCCGTATTAGCCAGCTCAAAATGATGCTACGCCTTCAAACTGGGCTCTCTAATAAAGGCGCCCAAGTCGCTTATAACTTAACAGATATGGCAGAAGATACCGTGCGCCTAATCAAAGCATTGCAGTTAAGCAAAGCTCATCTGCTTGGTGCCTCCATGGGTGGTATGATTGCTCAAATCGTTGCAGCACGCTATCCAAGTCTGGTAGAGCGCATGGCGCTGATGTTTACTACCACCAACCGTGCCTTTTTAAGACCGCCAAAGCCTAGACAGCTATATACCTTAATAAATCGCCCTGAGAGCCATTCTGAGCGTGATATTATACGTCACAGTGTCTGGTTTATGAAAACCGTCGGGACACCTGGTCATGTCAATGTGCGCATGGTGCGCGATATCGCCCAAAAACGCTATCAGCGCAGCTTTCATCCTCTAGGTACTGTGCAGCAGCTCAATGCGATCTTGTCATCAGGCTCTATCAGCCGCTTCAGTAAACAAGTTAAGGCACCGACCATCGTGCTCCATGGCAGTGCTGACGGTTTACTACCTGCCTCACAGGGCCGTGTGGTCGCTAAAACCATTCCCAACGCCAAATTTTATTTGATTGAAGGAATGGCACATGATATCCCTGAGTATTATCAACCTTACTTAGTCCAGCTGATTGGCACTCATTTATTAGATAAGTAATTTCATATCTGTCACGAAAAAGGGCGTAAAACCTGTCACGGACATGAGTTTTTACGCCCTTTTTTATCTTTAAGTTTCATGTTCATTGCTGGTCAAACGTGCTCTAATATCGGTTGTCTACCTAATCGCAACGTACGCCATCACCTGTTGTATTCACACACATTTTGGTACCGTTTTTCAAATTCCCGATCCATGCTTTACCATCTACGAATGTAAAAGACGGACCGCCCTTATAGTTGGTTCCAGTTGACACACCACTGTCAGCAAAACGAAAAGGAATTAATAGCGCACCACCAAGATCAATAAATCCCCAATCTTCTCCAATGCGAACACCAGCCAACCCTTCAGAAAACGATCTTACTTCGTCAAACGAATAGGTAATCATCACTACATTATTATCATCAACGAAACCCCATTTTCCATCTTGTTGACGTGGTTGCAAGGTTGTAAAGTTGCTGGGTCGTGTGAGTCTGGTTTCTGCTTGCACTACATTAGTGTTAGTCGTTTCACTCGTACTGTTCGGATCATTGGCCGTTTTACCATTTACATCCAACCAGCTGACTGCGCTGTTTTTGCGAACGCGAGCCACACCACCACGAAAATCATCGATATCACTAAACGATGCTGAGAACGGCACAATCGTTTTATTGGCAGTATTAATAACGCCATAGTTACCAGATTTTTTTACGACGATACGGCCTTCTGATACTGGACGTGCCCAACTTTGTCCACCTCTAAGTATGTCATATATCGCAGGGATGACTTCCCGTCCTTGCATGTTTATATAGCCAATATGACCATTGCGCATCACCGGCAATAATCCACCTGACATTCGGTCGGCGTCAACGTTTTGGTAACGTGATAAATCCACAACCCTTTTACCGCTGCGATTAATCAAAGCAACGGGGGTACCAGAATCCTTTGTGGCTAAAAAGTAGCTACTACTCGCTGTACAAGACACATTTTTATAAAAGCTTTCTGGAATATTGCAGCTTGCTGCGTTCGCACTAGGTACGACAAAGAGCATGCCCGAAACCACTCCAATAGCAACACCACATCTTGATATCATCTGCGGCAAGCCAGCTAAAGAGAGAGGTCTTTTTAATAATGATCGTCTAAGCATGAAAGAACCTATGTTGGAATGATGATGGGCCTTGACCTATGTCAGGCATTGTACCTTATTTGATTATTTAACCAATACACTGACGAAATCATTTATGTTGTACAATCAGTGTTTATAGCTAGCTATACGGCACATCCGAGTATTGCTAGCTATCATGACAGGCTAGATTAACAAATCGTATGATTTGCGCCAACACTATTCCTGCAAAGTCTTTTGCAGAGATACAGACACTGCTGATTAGATCCTGTCTATTAAATGCGAGGCAGCCTACTGAACAAGAGTCAGCATCTAAGAATCAACATCGTGTCACTGGTTACTATTAACGCCAGTATCGGTTCTTTTATATGCAGTAAGCATAACTGCTATAATTACACGAAATAATACTCCCTTTATCATCCCACCTTAAACACAAAACCTCAACAATTTGGCTTATTTCATTAGACGGCTACTCACAGAGATTGACGGTACTATAGGTACTGTAAGCCCTATATTCTCAACAAAAACCTATCAGTCGTTCCCAAAGGGTCATTTATGGCTAACCTCTCTTCCCGTTTTGCACCTGTCCTGTTGGTCATTGGCTGTATCATTTTTGGACTAGGTAGTCTAATTGTTGCTCACGTTGAATTAGGCGGTTGGGCGATGTCATTTTGGCGGCTGGCGATTTCAGGCATCGTCTTTGCTGTATTAGCCAAAGTCATGGGCCAGCGACTGCCCCGTTCAAGACGTGCTATCGTATATAGCTTGTTGTCCGGTGTTTTTTTGGGATTAGATTTGGCGCTTTGGCACGAGAGTATTTATGCCGTCGGTCCTGGTATATCAACATTACTCAATAGTTTGCAGATTTTCTTTTTAGCGGCGATTGGTTTCTTATATTTCAATGAACGGCAATCTATTTTACAGCTAATCAGTCTGTTTCTAGCGATGTTTGGCGTCGCTATGATTGGTAGCCCTGAGTTTTCCCATAACAGCGCTGCAACTTGGGGCTTTATCACTGGTATCATATCAGGTGCCATGCTTGCAGCATCGATGACATTCATTCGTAAAACACACGACACCGAACCCACGCCGATATTCATGCTCATGCAACTGATCAGTATCGGTGGTGTGCTAGCAATGATTGTACCTATGTTTCTGTTTGATCAAGGAAACGTACTTCCGAATACTTGGTCTGAGGTCGGCTGGATTTTGATTTATGGCACGGTGATGCAATGCCTGGCATGGGGACTCATTGCCTACTCGATTCCAAAACTATCGTTAGCATTAACAGGACTGCTGCTATTGACTGAGCCCATCGCCGCACTGGTGATTGACTATAGCTTGCTCGACAAACCAATTAACACACTACAGTGGAGCGGCGCACTACTAACAATGCTCGCCATTTATTTAGGCTCGATAAAATCTCGTCCAACAACACTCAGAAACTACCGTTTTTTTGCGCGTTTTTATAAACGAAAAGATCAGTAGTTTTTGTCTTTTGCCCTATTATCGTACACACATGAAATAACCCCCATCAGTTTCAATCAATTGATGGGGACTGATGGAGGTTGCTAATAACCAGATTAGGGCACGTTGCACGTTCACAAATAGGCAATGCTGATACCTGTATCATTTGCATGACGTGCCTACTTGGCAGGTGATTTTTTGAGATCTTTTGCTTCAGTCCCTTGGTTAAACAAAGCATTTAACACAATTGCCGCCAATGTAGCGGTACCAATTCCACCCAAGTCAAAGCCACCGATATT
>NZ_JAKDUI010000085.1 GCF_030457785.1 Psychrobacter sp.
ATATAAAGCTTGCCGTTAAATTTGGACATATAAGGCCAGTGAATTCATGAAGGTAGGCGTTGTCGTGGTGAATAACTTTATACGATCGCAACTTACCAAAAAATAGTCGGTAGTAATTGGAAATATTAAGGAGCGTGAAATGTGGAATGAACGTTATAACGAACCGGGTTTTGCTTTTGGTACAGAGCCGAACGATTTTTTACGTGCAGTCGCTGAGAAAATACCAGCAGGCGGGGACGTGCTGTGCATAGCAGAAGGCGAGGGGCGTAATGCCGTTTTTTTAGCCGAGCAAGGTTATGACGTCACAGCAATGGATATCTCTGAAGTGGGGCTGCGTAAAGCAAGTCAGTTGGCTACAGATAGAGGCGTGACCATCAAGACACAAGTTGCTGATTTGGCTGATTATTCATTCGGTGAGAATGAGTGGGATGCTATTGTGTCTATTTGGGCACATACACCAACCCCTGTTCGCCAGTACATACATAATCAGATGGCGACTGCGCTAAAACCAAGCGGCGTATTTATTTTAGAAGCTTATACTTTTGAACAGACGACTATGTCAGGTGTGGGTGGTCCGCCAGCGTCCAAAAAAGACAATTTCATGTCATTAAAGAAGTTGCGGGCTGAACTCAATGACCTCACAGAAGTGGTCGGGGTGGAGAAACAACGTACGGTTTCAGAAGGCAAACGTCATCAAGGGCTCAGTGCTGTTGTTCAGTTTGTTGGACGCAACAGCAACTGATATTGATTGTATCGGAAGCCAAAAAGAGCCGGTAGTTTGACTAGCGGCTCTTTTTGTTAGATTGTTCCGTCCTAGATTTAGATATGGCATGTCACTTGGTATTCCTGACCATTATCTGAGGCAATGGTTAAGGTGCCATCAGTGCCTTTGGTATGCCAATCATAAGTTGTTTCAGAATTCATATCGTTTACATATCGAGCGCCAGACGCCGATACAGCATGATCCATGGTTATTTGTATATCGTTTAAGCCAACGTTAGGCAAACTCATGGTTAAATTTGCGGTTTGAGCGTCATTATCGTAAGTAGCAGTAACCATGCCACTGTCTTCGCAAGTGAACGAATAAACCGTTGGTTTGGTAGCGGTGTTTGGTGCTGTCGTGGCTTGTGTATTGGTGGTTGTGTTGCTCGCACAGGCTGATAGTAATATTGCGAAAGATGCGATGGTTAATGTTTTTTTCATAACACTGCTCCTAATGTGTAGTGGAAAGCGAATAATTAAAACGATTATTGTGGTTTTTTATCGAAATGTATCAGCTGAAATAGCTTAACAAGTATGAATAAGCTGACTTTAGTGTTGTTTTGTTTGCGAGGCATTTGCTTTCATTTAATTGGCTGGTCTGAGCGTTGTTTTATTTAAAATAAAGACAAGCACGGCGCCCAAGATAACAGCACTGGCTATCACAAACTCTACTGTTAACTGCTCAGATAAAAACACGACGCCGAGTAAGGCGGCCAGTACTGGTACGCAAAGCTGTACGACAGCTGCTTGCGTGTTTTTCAGTAGCGGCATTGCCGCATACCAAATGCTGTAGCCCAGCCCTGATGCAATTGCACCTGATGCCCCTGCTAGTATCAATCCTTCGAAAGTAATGAGGTCTAAGCTAATGTTTTCTAAGCCCATATTATCGAGAGAAGTCATTGCTATTAACAAAAGGATCGGGATCGCGACCAGACTTCTTGCGAAGTTAAATCCGGTAGATCGAAGCGGTGATACACAAGATTTTCCACGTATGCTATAAATGCCCCAAGCGGCACCGCTGATAGCCATGAGTAATGCAGCAGATAATGAAGGCACGGCAGCTGATGGCAACATCAAGTAAACAAATCCTGCTACTGCCACGAAAAATGCGAGCCATTGCAATGCGCTCAAGCGCTCTTTTTTGTATATGCCCCAACCAATCATAGTCAGCTGAACTGCTGAAAATAAAATCAGCGCGCCTGTGCCAGTATCTAGCTCTACATAAGCAATCGAAAAGCACAGTGCATAAGCCACTAAGCTGATGCTGCTTATCCAACTGCCTTTATCAGCCAAAACAGCGTCATGAAAAGCGGCTTCTAGTTGGTGTGATTTTTGACGTAGTCGGTATGCGTGAACCCACATAATAATACCTAAGCACACAGCTGCGCTTAATAGACGTAGGATGGTAAAACTCCATGCATCTATATAGCCATTCGCTAACGCCATCCTACAAAAGAGAGAGTTCGCTGCAAAGGCAAGTAGCGCAATAATTGTATAAACCGTGGCTTTCAAAAGCAATTCCTATAGGGCGTATTGATACTCAGCTGCTGAATGAAGCAACCTTGTATCAGTAAGTACATCAGTCAGTTTTCGAGTCCATAATATGAGCGGCTTAGGGCGTGTCGTCAAACAGCTTGTCTTTGCGTTTAGTAATCTTGAACGGTTAAATTTTGCTGAATAACGCTTTTAAATAGCCTAAGCAAATAGATTGTAATCTTTTAACAACTCAATAACTTGTTCAACTCGAGCATACCTGTCACCTCGGATACGTACAAATTTTTTATCATACTTCTGGAGCTGACTAGCGAAGTGTTCATCTATTTCTTCACGCTGATGCGGGCTATCACGTAGATCATCGGCGACCCAAGGGGTATCAATATCAGTTAATAATATCAGGTCGTACTGATGTGACAACGCTGCATTTGTGAGTTCACGAGGGCAGTCGCTATAATACCAATTAGAATAAACCATTAGCTCAAACAAGCTGGTATCACAAAACAGCAAGTTATTTTGGTCAACCGCTTGTTGTGCTAAGTCGTTTTCTTTTCTGGTTTGACCTTGAGCGATGGGTAATAAATCATCCCAAGTGCAAGTCTGCTGTTTATTATCCCATTTGGATTGCAGATACGTACGCATGTACTCGGGCACCCAAGGACATTTAAAATGTGCTGCCAAGTCGCTACACAAGGTGGTTTTGCCAGTACTTTCTGCGCCTAATATGGCCACATTGACGACTGATTTAGGCGTATGTTGCTTTAAATTGTCTGCGATATCGTTGTTGCCATTCATAGTAAGCCCAGATCGCGATGAGTGTGAAGACTACGTATTGTAGTGAGGTAAAAGTTAGACCTTTATAAAAATATAGAGGGACAGAGATGGCGTCAGCCACAATCCATAAAATCCAGTGCTCAATTTTCCGACGTGCCATAAGCCACATCGCCATCAAAAATAAAGCGGTGGTTAGCATGTCGGTATAATCAACCCAAGTGAATAAATGCGCACCGAGCACGGCACCGTCGAAACTAAATCCATTATTGATGACTGGACGGAAATAATAAATCAATGCCACAAAGGTGATAGTAGCGGCGGCTAAACTGATTAACGTTGGCATGTCTTTTGTGCTCAATTTTTCAACTTGAACAGCACCTTCGGTGTCAGAGCTTGCTAACGGTTTTTCTTGTTGCTGATTGTTTGCTTTGTTTTTTGACCAATTAATCCAACCGTATAAGCTCATCACTGTATAATAAGCATTGATAAACATATCGCCAAACAGCTGCCACTTCCACAGCAAATAAACAAAAATAGCAGTACTGACAAGACCGATGGGGAAGACGAGGATATTGGTTCTGCTGGCGAGCATAACACTTGCGATGCCAAATAGTACTGCAACCAGCTCCAGCGCTATAAACAACGTAGAGTAGTCAGCATATTGGCCAAATAGCCAGTTAAAAATGTCTACCATTAATCTTCCTAAGTCTTATCGCGAGTTGGTGTTTTGGTCGACTATATCTTGTATAGTGGAAAATCGCCCTAATTATACCTTGGCGACGGCGAGATAAAGTCAGTCTTTACGTATTTATGGCAAGAAACAGGTTATTTGTAACAAAGTATTAGAAAAATTATATTATTCAGGCATAATAAAGATATTGATTTTAAGTTTACAGCCATTCACTCATTTGAATGGTTATTAATTTTCACCTTTCATGCTTATCTCGAGCACTATAATAGTAGACAAGGAAGCTTATCATGACGACTTGTATCACTGGCACTGGCCTATACATCCCACCTTATAGCATCAGCAATGAAGAGCTGGTAGCATCATTTAACCAGTATGTTGAGAATTATAATGCAGCGCATGCGGGTGAGATAGAAGCTGGAACTGTGACTGCTCTTCAGCCTTCATCAGCAGCCTTCATCGAAAAAGTATCCGGTATCAAATCCCGTTATGTGATGGAAAAAGACGGTATTTTAGACCCTGAAATTATGGCACCAGTTATTGCTTATCGTAATTTGGGCGAAGAGTTGTCCGTTATGGCAGAGATGGGCACGGCAGCGTTAAAAGACGCTTTGGCCGATGCAGGTCTTGAGGCCAATGACTTAGATGGCATCATCCTTGCCTGTTCAAACTTTCAGCGCACCTATCCTGCGGTTTCTATCGAAATTCAAAACGAAATCGGCATGGTCGGTGGTTTTGCTTATGATATGAACGTTGCCTGTAGTGCAGCTACTTTTGGTCTGTCACAAGCTCATGGTTCTATCGCGTCTGGTTTAGCCAAACGTGTCGCCGTGGTCAATGTGGAGATCACTTCAGCGCATCTCAATTGGCGAAATCGCGACAGCCACTTCATCTTTGGTGATGTCGCAACAGCCTCTATCGTTGAAGATCTAGACACGCCAAAAGGCTATGAAATCTTAGATTCCAAGTTATTTACCCAGTTCTCAACCAATATCAAAAATGAATATGGTTTCATGGATCGCTCTGAGTTCTTAGCAGCCCAAACAGGTATGTATCCTGATATCAAAGAGCCAGTCACTGATAAGCTGTTTTTGCAAAATGGTCGTAAAGTATTCCGTGAAGTCTGTCCAAAAGTCTCAGAGATCATCACTGAGCATTTGACTGAGAATAACTTCCAGGCTAGCGATGTAAAAATGATGTGGCTACATCAAGCCAATGCCAATATGCTGGATTTAATACTACGTACTGTCGTTGGTAAAGAAGCGGACAAAGCCATTGTTCCAAGCGTAATTGCTGAATTTGGTAATACGAGCTCAGCCAGTCCGATGATTGTTTTCCATCGCTATAAAGATGAGCTAGCATCAGGTGATTTGGGTGTGATTTGCTCATTTGGTGCTGGTTATTCGATTGGTTCGGTATTGGTGCGTAAAGTGTAATATCCAACACCTCCTAATTTTCAGAATTTAAAATAGCTAAGAGTATTCTTAGCTATTTTTTTATGGAACGGCTTGTTTTTGGGTGTATAACAGATTCAGTAAAATGGTTTTAACTGTACTGCTTGGATAGAAGGTCTACTATTTGAGAGTAGTCTGGTAAGTTTATCCAGAGATTTTAAATTGAAGTCAAAAATTTGCTATAATTGCATCCTTATCCCAATAATTTAAATAAAAGTCCTTTTATGAAAGAATCCTTACGCCTGCGTTTAGACCAGATGGTAGACCGCTATGAAGAGGTAACCGCCTTATTATCAGATCCTAGCGTCATCAGTGATAATAATAAATTCCGTGAATTGTCTGTCGAGCATAATGATTTGATGGAAATCACTACCTTATGGCAGAACTATCTGGGCGCAGAAACGGATCAGGAAGAGGCTGAAATGATGCTGGCTGAAGCTTCAGATCCTGACATGAAAGAGATGATGCAAGATGAGATCGACAGTGCTCGCGATACCATTATCGAGATGGAAGAAGCGCTCAATGTTATGATGTTGCCAAAAGACCCTAATGATAAAGTGCCCGCATTTCTGGAGATACGCGCTGGTACAGGCGGCGATGAAGCAGCGATTTTTTCGGGTGATCTGTTCCGTATGTACCAAAAGTACGCCCAAAACCAAGGGTGGACACTGGAAGTGCTATCAGCAAGTGAAGGTGAGCACGGTGGCTATAAAGAAATCATCACTCGGGTTTCTGGCAACAGTGTCTATGGCCGCTTGAAATTTGAGTCGGGCGCTCACAGAGTTCAGCGTGTGCCCGAAACAGAAAGCCAAGGGCGTGTGCACACGTCAGCCTGTACGGTTGCGGTCATGCCAGAGGTTGAGATTGATGATAATGTAGATATCAATACTGCGGATCTCAAGATGGATACTTTTCGCTCAAGTGGTGCAGGTGGTCAGCATGTCAACACCACTGACTCGGCTGTACGTTTGACACATATCCCGACTGGCACTGTGGTTGAGTGTCAGCAAGAGCGTAGTCAGCATAAAAACCGAGCGCACGCGATGAAGATGCTGGTCTCAAAAATTCAGCAAGCCAAAGTACAGGCACAGGTCGATGTGGCAGATTCGATACGCCGAGATTTGGTCGGTAGTGGTGATCGATCAGAGCGTATCCGTACTTATAACTTCCCGCAAGGACGTATGACGGACCACCGTATTAATTTAACATTGTATAAGCTGGATTCTATTATAGAGGGCGATTTGGATGAGACCCTTGATGCTTTATTACGTGAACATCAAGCAGATCTAATGGCCAGTATTGGTGGTGAGTAATCAATAGGCCAGCATTGATCGCTCGTGTCTTACGATAAGAAGCCAGTCGCAAAATGCTGAGAGTACGGCATTGTCTCCATGACAGCGTTTGTTTTTTACTACTCATTTTTATGTTGATGAGTATGGATTATATTTTTAAGTTTTCGTTTGTTTATTTCACTACCTAATAATTTTGAGAGTACTATGTCAAAGCACAACAATCAGAACCAAGAGCAAGCACCAACAGTAGAAGAATCAAACGAGCTGATTGCACAAATGCAGGCTAAGCTGGATGATATCAGCGCCTCAGGAAAACAGCCATATCCAAACACGTTCAAGCGTACGGATTATGCTAAAGATTTGCAGACGGCTTTTGACGGTATCTCTAAGCAAGAAATAGAAGAAAAATCTGCTAACGGCGAAAAGACACAAGTCAAAGTAGCAGGTCGTGTCATGCTTAATCGCGGCTCTTTTATTGTTATACAAGACATGAGTGGCCGTATTCAGTTGTATGTTGCACGCAAAGAGCTGGATGATGAAACGAAAGCGAGCATCAAAGCATTGGATTTGGGTGATATCGTTGGTGTATCAGGTTATATCGGTCGTTCAGGAAAAGGCGATCTGTATGTGCACATCGAAGAGTTTACTTTATTGACTAAAACATTGCGCCCAATGCCGAATAAATTTCATGGCTTGGCAGATGTGGAGGTGCGATATCGCAACCGCCACCTTGATTTAATGACCAATGAAACGACTCGCGATACCTTTATGACTCGCAGTCAGATTGTCAGTGGTATTCGCAGATTCATGCTCAACGAACGTTTCATGGAAGTTGAAACGCCAATGATGCATCCTATCCCTGGTGGTGCAGTGGCGCGTCCGTTTGTGACCCATCATAATGCTTTGGATATGCCGCTTTATTTGCGCATCGCACCTGAGCTTTATTTGAAGCGATTGGTGGTTGGCGGTTTTGATAAAGTATTTGAAATCAACCGTAGTTTCCGTAACGAAGGTGTTTCAACTCGTCATAACCCTGAATTTACCATGATTGAGTTTTATCAAGCGTATGCTGACTATCACGATTTAATGGATCTGACAGAGCGTTTGTTTAATGAGTTGGCGCTAGATGTTTTAGGCACGACTGAAATTACTTATCAAGAAGAGGCCATCAGTCTGCAAGCACCTTTTGCGCGCCTATCTATGTCTGATGCCATTGCAAAGTATGCAGAAAACTTCGATATGGCACGTATCAGCGACCGTGAGTATCTGGCAGAGTACGTATCGGAGACACTTAGACAGCCAGTGAAAGATGTGTTTGGCGTAGGAAAGCTACAGACGATTATCTTTGAAGAAACAGCAGAGCATCAATTGCGTCAGCCGACTTTCATCACTGAATATCCAGCTGAAACATCGCCATTGGCACGCCGTAGCGATGAGAATCCAGAAATTACTGATCGATTTGAGCTGTTTGTTGGTGGACGTGAGTTAGCAAATGGCTTCAGTGAGCTAAATGACCCTGCTGATCAAGCAGAGCGCTTCCACGGTCAGGTTGCTGAAAAAGATGCTGGCGACGATGAAGCCATGCATTTCGACGAAGATTACATCGAAGCGCTATCTTACGGCTTACCACCGACTGCGGGTGAGGGTATCGGTATTGATCGACTGGTCATGCTGTTTACTGACTCGGCCAGTATTCGTGACGTGATTTTATTCCCGCATATGCGCCGCAAAACCGAGAGCTAAAAGGATTTTCTTGCTACAAGTGCATGCGGGTACTAAACACTCGAATGTGGTACAAGTTGTTTAATAGCTCAATCAAGGATTCTCATAAAGCAGGAAGTCCTCTACCAAAAGATCAGCTCGCTACTTTGGTAGATGAGTCTATGTATACTTATGCCTGTTTAGTAGAAAAAATCATAGCGTATAGAATCTTTGATCAAGATTCTCGCTGGCATGGTTGTGTTCGCCATGAGCATTCTTATCATGTGTTTGGTCGCCATTATATGATGGTTCTTTATGCACAAGATGACAATAGCTCGCTGAGTATGGTCCAAGTTCGTCAATCTCATCAAGATCTACTGGCTGATCTCAATGCCAAAATACAGGATCCAGTATTGAACGATTTATTTTTGATTGGTGTTGATACCAACAACTGACCGACCTAAAATCCCAGTTATGATCCAACTCGAATCCTACTATAGATCGCTTATCTGATACTCTTTTCATCTTTGCATTACGTATATTGGCACTTATTATGACGCAGCAATATCAAGTCTTAGCTCGTAAATATCGTCCAAAAAACTTTCATGAGTTGATTGGGCAAACGCACGTCTCTCAAGCGTTGATTAATGCGATTGATTATAACCGTTTGCATCACGCTTATCTTTTTACAGGCACACGCGGTGTGGGTAAGACGACAATCGCAAGGATTTTATCTAAATGTTTAAACTGTGATACGGGCATCACCAGCACACCTTGCGGAGTGTGTGACAACTGTGTGGCTATCGATCAGGGCAGGTTCATTGATCTCATTGAGATTGACGCTGCCTCTCGCACAAAAGTTGAAGACACCCGAGAGCTGTTAGACAATGTCCCATATGCACCAAGCCAAGGGCGTTATAAGGTTTATCTGATTGATGAAGTGCACATGCTGTCTACGCACAGTTTTAATGCGCTTCTTAAGACGTTGGAAGAGCCACCTGAACATGTGAAGTTCTTATTAGCGACTACTGATCCACAAAAACTACCTATCACCATCATCTCTCGCTGTCTACAGTTTGTGCTGCGGCCGCTGCCACAGACGCTACTTAGTGAGCATTTGGCAAATATCTTGACCCAAGAACAAGTCGCTTATACGCAGCCTGCGCTTTGGCAATTGGCTAGTGCTGCTAAAGGCTCTGTCCGCGATGCATTATCATTGACAGATCAGGCAATCGCTTTTGGTCAAGGTGGATTAGACGACGCAACGGTCAATGCCATGTTAGGATTGATTGACGCTGCTGACTTAATTCACCTAATCACAGATATTTATAATCATGATAAGACTGCTGTTGCTAGCCATATTGAGCAAATGCGCTCACAGATGGTGGATGCAAGTAGTATGTTTGATGGGCTGGCTGAGCTTCTTCATCAGTTGGCGTTGACTCAATTGTTGCCTGATGTTGCTCTAAACGTCAATGAAAAACAAGCGCAAGAAATTCAAGCACTTGCGCAGCATATTAGCCCCGATGTCTTGCAACTTTATTATGAGATTGTTGTACAGGCACGTGAAGGCGTAAAGCTTGCGAGTACACCAATGCAAGCACTCGAAATGTGCATTTTACGTCTATTGGCTTTTCGTCCGCTGCCTACTAATGAAATACTAAATGATGCACCTGCCACATCTTCTTCTACGACAGAGCGTGCTTCCTCTTCTGAGCCGGAAAGTGGATACCTTGTATCGCAAGCGCCCGTTCAAAGGTATGATATCGCTGATCAAAGTCATCAACATACGGAAGCACCAACGGATAGTTCTTTTGAACCTGAACCAGTCGTTGAGCCTGAACCAACCGTTGAGCCTGAACCAACCGTTGAGCCTGAACCAACC
>NZ_JAKDUI010000086.1 GCF_030457785.1 Psychrobacter sp.
TGATTCACCGTTTGATTAACTATCATCAGATGATGAAGGCGTATTATACGCATTTTTTTTAGAGTGTCAACAATTATTATAAAAAAATAAAAGTTAATACGACGTACATGTTATTTGGTCGTTGATGTGTGTTATAACGGTTTATTATAATATGCATTCCAAAATATTTTCTTTATATAAAAAATAGGATATATCATTTATTGAGATCTTAGTCGTATGTCCAATGAAAATGATACCGACAACTGATTAAATACAAAGTAAAAGGATAACAAAATGAGTCAAAAATATACCATCGCCGACTATTTGTTTGATCGCATTGCAGAAGCTGGTGTGACGGATATATTTGGTGTGCCTGGTGATTTTAACTTGACGTTTTTAGACAATATTGTCGCATCTGATAAGTTGCGCTGGGTGGGTAACACCAATGAGCTAAATGCGGGATATGCTGCCGATGGATATGCGCGTGAGCGTGGGTTTGCGGCCATGGTCACGACTTTTGGCGTGGGTGAGCTGTCTGCGATCAACGCGACTGCTGGCTCATTTGCTGAATATGCGCCAGTACTGCATGTTGTTGGTGCGCCTAGCATGGCAGTGCAAGAGTCCAAACGTCGTATTCATCATACGCTTGGTGATGGTGTGTTCAACCACTTTATCAAGATGGTAGAGCCAGTGACGGTCGCTCGAGCCCAGATTACGCCAGAAAACGCAGCATCAGAGATCGACCGAGTGATACGCTTGATCTTGAAAAAACATCGCCCTGGCTACTTGCTGTTGTCACCAGATGTAGCAAAGCTGCCCATTTATCCACCGACCACCAAACTTGATGACAGCCAAGAAGATATCACTAGCCAAGCGGCGTTGGCAGATTTCAAAAAGGCGCTCATAGAGTTTTTGCCAAACAAGACCACGACACTGATGGCGGATTTGATGGTGCATCGTTTGGGGCTGCAAGAGAAGCTCAAAACTTTAGTGGCGGATACCGATATTCCCTATACAACACTGTCGTGGGGTAAAACGCTGCTCGATGAAAACAGTGAGCGCTGGGCGGGTACTTATGCTGGAGTGGCTTCACGTCCCGTGGTCAAAGACGCGGTAGAAAACTGTGAATGCTTGATTAAGGTCGGGGTGCAGTATACCGATACGACGACGGCAGGGTTCAGCCAAAATATTAATCCAGAAACAGTGATTAGCTTGCATTATGAACGGGCGTCTATCAGCGGTACTACCTTTGCACCGATTGCGCTAAAAGATTCTCTGCAGGCGTTGTATGAAGTCATGACTTCCGGCATTGATATTATACCGAAGCCGTTTTGTCATCCAGTGAAGCCACATGAGCAAAAAGGTCAGGATGAAGAAGCCATTCGCCAAGAAGATCTTTGGTATATCATCGCTGATTGCTTAGACCAAAACAATTTGGTGTTTGCTGAACAAGGTACTTCATATTTTGGGATCAGTGATGTGCGTCTGCCTGAAGGGGTGACGTCTTATGGTCAACCGATGTGGGGCTCAATTGGTTATACCTTACCGGCGAGCTTGGGTGCTGCTATTGCGTCGCCGCAAAAACGTAGTGTGGTGCTGATTGGAGATGGTTCAGCTTTACTAACCATTCAAGAAATCGCGGTTATGATTAAAGAAGGCATAAACCCAGTGATTATGCTGATTAATAACGATGGTTATACGGTTGAGCGTGCCATTCATGGTGAAAATCAGCACTACAACGACATTCCAAAGTGTGATTGGCAATTGATGCCACAAGCCTTTGGCGCGACCGGTGACAATAGCCTATTACTGAGAGCCACTACGACAGGTGAGCTAAAGTCAGCACTCAAACAAGCGGCAGCCGTTACCGATAAGCTAGTGATGTTAGAAATTATGACGGATAAGCATGATATTCCGCCGTTGTTGGCCGATATCAGCGCCGCGCTAAAACCTAAAGGGCATTAGCGCGCGCAGAGTATTTGCAACTGAGTACTGACAGCTGACTGCCTATCAATCGTCGATTGTGGCGGAGCATAAGCATCAGCTTTTATGCACAGTTTTCTAAGTGATGTTCGGTGAGCAGCATTATCGCATTATTTAATAATACATGGCTCTATTTGGCATGGTTGCTGAGTAGGGCTTTTTTAATGCTTTATAGTATTTATTCTTGGTTATTTTGCTGTGAATCGGCATTATTGTGATAGATTAAGCAAGTAACATGTATTAGGAGTAAGGCCATCATGATTTGGCTAAAAATGTTTATAGGCGCCTTGATGGTACTGGTGATTCAGTTATTTGCACAGACGCGATTTTTTTATCTGGCAGCTCTGGCGCCTTTGTTTCCAACCTTTACTTTAATCAGTCATTTTATTGTTGGAACGGAGCGTAGCCCTGCTGATTTAAAAGTCGCATTGATTTTTAGTATGTTGGGTGTGATTCCGCATCTTATTTATACACTGGTGGTGTTTTTTAGCATCAGTTATATCAGTTTATATAAGGCACTATTACTTGGTGTTGTCGCTTGGACAGTTGCGGCTGCTATCTTGGTAGTAGCATGGCAGTACATGCATCCTTAGTCTGTATTCAGTAAAACAGCCAGAAGTAAGTGCTCGTCAAACAGTCATATCTTCGTAGGAATCTCAGATAGCGGTTGATAAATAGTTGATTGATCCTGCTATTCAGTTTGTCCAAATTAAAATTCATGTTATAACAAATACTTAAAATAAATATTATCGCAACCATTTACTTTATCATCACTGATAAAAATAGGGCTTAAAATAAATGGATACCTTAAATATCCTGTACCTCGTAGGGGCATTGTTAATTTTCGCCAGCATTATGGCCAGCACGTTATCAGCCCGTTTGGGCGTTCCGTTATTGCTATTGTTCTTGATGGTCGGCATGTTGGCGGGTGAGCAAGGGGTTTTAGGGATTGAGTTTTCTCAGTACGGTCTGGCGAATTTTGTCGGACAAGCAGCGCTAGCTTGTATCTTGTTGGATGGTGGTTTACGAACTTCGTTTAAATCATTTCGCGTCGGGCTGAAGCCGGCGGTCACGCTAGCTACCTGGGGTGTATTTGCAACCGTGATGGTGCTCGGTGTCTTCGTTACGTGGTTGCTCGATGTTGATTGGCGTATTGGTCTGTTGATGGCGGCTATCGTCGGTTCTACTGATGCGGCAGCGGTATTTTCTTTACTGCGTAATGGTGGTGTCAAGCTTAACGACCGTGTTCAGGCCACGCTGGAGCTAGAGTCTGGTGCCAACGATCCATTGGCCATTTTGTTAGTGACTGGTTTGATCGCATTGAATGTCGATCCAGCGGGTCAAACAGTGATTGGCTTTTTAGGTTTGTTGTTGCAGCAGCTGAGTTTTGGCTTGGGAATGGGGGTGCTGTTCGGTTATCTGTTGACTAAGTTATTACCCAAGGTGCATTTGGCTGAAGGTATGTATGCGATTTTGATACTGTCTGCTGGCTTGTCAGTTTTTGCAGCGACCAACCTGATAGGTGGTAGTGGGTTTTTGGCGGTGTACCTGACAGGTGTGCTAATCGGCAATAACAAGGTGCGCTCGACAGAGCATGTGATGCGGGTGATGGATAGTTTTGCTTGGTTGTCTCAAGCGGTACTTTTCGTCGTGCTAGGACTCTTGGTTACCCCGTCAAACGTTATTCATGTTTGGCATTATTCGGTAGCAATTGCTGCCTTTATGATTTTGGTCGCGCGTCCTATTGCTGTGTATAGCAGTGTCAAACCTTTCAAGTTTAAAGACAGGGAAATAGGATTTATATCGTGGGTTGGCTTACGTGGTGCGGTGCCAATTACGCTTGCTATTTTGCCCGTCATGGCAGAAATAGATAACGCATTTTTATTGTTTGATATTGCTTTTGGCGTGGTGGTTTTGTCCTTGATACTACAAGGAACAACCATTCCCTTCATGGCCAATATGTTTAAGGTACGTATCCCCACCAATAAAGACCCAAAAGAAGAACATGAGGTTTGGGTGTCTGATAGTGCTAGTATCACGCTGTATGAGTTTGAGGTTAAGTCGGGCGCATTTGCTATCGGTCGTCATCCGATGGGCATCTCTAAACGTATTAGCCCTGATGAAATCAGTGTGTTTGCCTTGGTGCGTGGGCAAAAAGTCGTGATCCTCGACGAAGATACCAAGCTCAGGTTTGGCGATAGTGTTTGGTATGCTCTCAGCGGTGACCATGCTAGTAAAATTGCAAAAATATTCAATGACACGACATTGGATCGTAAAGCCATCGATGACTTTTATGGAGATTGGTTGTTGTCGCCCAGCGTTAAGCTTGGTGACTTGCCGTTTTTTGCAGAGATAACGGCTGCGGAATCGAAAGCCACTAAATCGAAAAACAAAGCGAAACAAAGCTCAAAAAGCATGTGGGAGCAAACGGTTGCTGAGTTTATCGTTGCTCGCTTGGATACGGCGCCAGTATCAGGGGATACGGTTGAGATAAATAATGAGTGGGCGTTGGTGATCAAAGAGGTCGGTGACAAAGGTAAGTTAAGAGCCATTGGTCTAAAGCATGAAAAGCCAGCATCGTCGGTGTAAATGCTGGCTTTATTGTATAGCTGTTTCACTAACACATGAAAAATAACACATGAAAAAGACCACGAGGTCGACTGGTCGCTCGCTCGCAGCCTATCAAAAAGTCGCAGTATTACCACATGAGATCATCAGGGATTACATAAGCTGCGTACGGATCATCTTCCGCTAACTCTTCTGCTGATGTGTCATTAGACACCACCATAAACCCTGTCATTTTTGAGTCGATACGATCTGCAAGTGGGCGTGGCAGTAGAGAGTAGCTGTCTTCTAGACGTGCAATGACCACGTGACCTGCCACTATTTGATCATAGAGTTTTTGCGTGATTGAAATATTTTTAACTTTAGCGTCATCAGCGAACTGATAGCTTACGTCGCCTTCTGTGTCAGTGATTTGATGCTGCTTAATCATTTGAATAATATTGGCTTTTAGGGACTTCTCTTCTAGTGCCTGCTGTCTTTCTTGATTAAGCTTTTGGTCTTTTTCTTGTTTTTTGGCTTGAGCTTCTGCCAATGCTTTTTTGGCTTCTGCATTTGATGAATCGCCAGTGCGTTTGGCATGCTGGGCTTGTTTGCTGATTTTCTTTGCTTTTTTGCTATCGACCAAACCAGCCTTTAAAAGTTGAGCCTGAAGGGCATTTTTTGACATAATCCAATCACCTAAATAATGATATTGAAACCATAAAATTCAAAAATCATATTGTAGCAAAATTTGCTTGAGCATGTCGTCAAACAAGCGCTCATCACAGTGCGCGATCCACGATTAGCACCTCTGTTACCACATCTATTGCTCATTCGGATTCAACACAAGTCACTAAGGCGTGCCATCAATTAACACATTCAATCATTCAGTGACCTCAAAACGGCTAAATTTTGCTACTCATCGTCAGAAATCTTGTAAATATGCTTATATTCCCTACAATTTTTATCCTTGATAAGCGTCAATTTATCTCATTTTAAGCCTCGCTATTTAAATGATGACACGCCCTAGATGAGACAGCATAAATTGGTTATTATTGAGTAAATGGTTGATGCTATCAGACCGTTATCTATTTACAGCCAAGAAGGATAAAATAATTAAAACGAATAAGGATATATGATGAGTAAATCACAGCACATTCTCGCTTGTATTGATGGTTCAGCCGTAACTGAGTCAGTTTGTGACTATGCAGCATGGTATGCCAATAAATTGAATTTACCAGTTGGACTGCTACATGTCAGTGATGTTCCAGCCTCTATTAGACGTGATTTATCGGGTGCGATAGGTGTCAACAGTCGCGAGTTTTTGTTAGAAGAACTGACAAAGATGGACGAGCAAAGAGCCAAAGTTGTCAATAGTTATAGCAATGCCTTGGTGTTAGATGCGCAAGACCATATCCATAGTAAGTTCGAAGCACTGGACATTCATACTTATCAACGCCGTGGCAAACTATTACCCGCGATTGAGCACTTTAAGACAGTCAATCGTGCCATTGTCATGGGGCGACGCGGGGAAGACCACAAAAACAGTCGAATAAATATTGGCAGTCAGATCGAAACGGTCGCCCGTGCGTCAGATATTCCTGTGCTGATATGTTCAGAAAAATTTAAAGAGCCAAGCTCGTATATGATCGCCTTTGATGGTAGCAAAACGGCCATCAAAGCAGTATGGATGGTTGGTAGAAGTCCAGTATTAAAAGGGCTTACCGGCCATATTGTGATGATAGGAAACCACGACGAGGCATCTAAGCAGAGCCTGAGCGCTGCCGTGGCACAATTAGAGGACGCAGGGTTTGCTGTCGAAGCGCATCACCTAACGGCTTCTGATGCTGTCGGTGGGTTGTTGAAGTTTCAGGTAGAGCATGGCGTCGATGTGATGGTGGTAGGTGCTTACGGTCATTCAAAGCTACAGCAGTTATTTCTGGGCAGTACCACTACAGAAATTATCGCCAGTACGCTGTCACCTGTCATTTTGGTACGTTAAGCACTAAAAGTTTTTTATCAACCATACAAAATTAGCCATACAAAATTAGCCATGTAAAATTAGTCTGTTGCAACTCGGTGATAAGGTATAAAACTTTAACCATATAACCGAGTTGCAACAGACTAAATAAAAGAAATTTTATGAATCAGTAGAGAATCGCTCTAACAAATCTATATTGCTAGAGCGCTAGTAATTAACCAGTGTTACGTAGTCCTGCTGCTAAGGCATTGATACTGCGTATTAAAGGATCTTCAACTGGAAGTTCGTCCGATTTATCGTTCTCGTTGCTCTGTCCGTCGTCCTGTCTGGCTCTCTTTAGTAGCTCGATTTGTATGTAGTTAATGGGATCTAGATACGCTCTGCGCCATTTTAGTGAGGCAGCAAGATTTGTCTGATTGGATAGCAAAGTATCTTGATTGAGCAAAGAGTTCAAACCTGAAAAAGTCAGCTGATGCTCTTCCGAGACGGCACCCATGATTTGTTCGCGCAGCGGCTCATCGTCACACAATTGACTATAGGCTTGAGCGATATTCATCTCGGATTTGGTGAAAGCCATTTCAATATTACTCATAAATACGTTGAAAAATGGCCAGTTGCTATTCATCTCTTTCATTAACTGCTCGTCTTCTTTGACGCTATGCAGGGCACTGCCAACGCCATACCAAGCGGGTAACGTAAATCGAGCCAATGACCAACCAAATACCCAAGGAATCGCTCGCAGGGTTGTTTTGCTAGGCAGTCCTTTTTTGCGATGCGAGGGGCGTGAGCCGATATTTAATAAAGATATTTCCTGCACAGGGGTGACTTGTGAGTAGAATTTGTAAAACCCTTCGGTATGGTCGGTGAGCTCACGGTAACGCGCTTCACCAGCATCTGCTAAACGTGCAAACAGTGCTTCATAATCTGGCAGCTCGGGCGGTTGCACCACAAACCTGCTAGAGCATGCCTTAAGTGTGCCAGTAATACCCATGGTTAGCTCAAATACAGCGGTGTCGGTGTTGGCGTACTTGGCGTACAAGACTTCTCCTTGTTCGGTGACTTTGATTTGACCGTGTAGGGTACCAGCTGGCTGGGCGGCGATAGCGTCATGTGTCGAGCCGCCACCACGACTCACAGAACCACCACGACCATGGAACAATCGGGTCTTGATGCCGTATTTTTCCGCGATACGATTGATGGTTTGTTGCGCGCTATACAGTTGCCATGCAGAGGTGATGATACCGCCGTCTTTTGATGAGTCCGAATAACCAAGCATGATCTCTTGGGTATTATCCGAATGCTGGAGCAGCCCTCGATACAGGGGGTTGTCTAATACAGCAGGAAGTATATGATCGATGTTTTTTAGATCTTCAATGGTCTCAAATAAAGGTGCGACTGGTAAGTCGGCAGATAGTTTTCCTTCATCATCAACCGTACATAACCCTGCAAAACGCATAAGCACGAGTACTTCTAATATCTGACTGGCATTGTTGGTCATCGAAATGACATAGCTGCCAAAGGTATCTTCACCAACCAACTTACGCAATGTCGCCACAGAATTCATCAGCGCCAATTGCTCGCGTGTATTATCCTTTAAGTTATCAGTATAAATGAGCGGTGTACCAGGTTTTTCTAGAAGTTGTGTCAGCCATTCTTGACGGTCACTTTCATTCAGTGCTTGATAGTCTGGTAAATTGGTAGCGTTGGCAAAAATATCTGCTATCACATCACTATGATAGGATGACTCTTGACGAATATCGAGTGCAGCTAGGTGAAAACCACAGGTTTTGACCAAACGTATCGTATCGAGTAATAGCCCTTCGCCATGTGCGATGTCATGGATGCCAACGCTTTTTCGAATGATGCGTAAATCATCCAACAGCTCTTGTGGACTGGTATAAGCATCTTTTGCGGCTTCAAGGTCTGTGCCTTGGCTCTGAATGTGGACGTTCGTCGCTTTGATTTTTGCGAGGATGATGGACAACAACCTACGGTATGGCTCGTTGTTGTAATCGTCAGGGTTGTAATAGAATACTTTTTTATCGAGCGTGGCGTACTCTTTGATACGAGTATAGACATCTGGGGCAATGTCGATAATCGTATCACTGTGAATGAGCTCACGGCGCAGTTTCTTGATTAAGGTTTGGTAGTGTCGCAAAACCCCGTTGGCATGCATTAATACTGCCATTTCAGTCGTGTCATGAGTGACAAATGGGTTGCCATCTCTGTCACCCCCTATCCAAGAGCCAAAGCTCATGAAGGCAGGTAATGGATAGTCTGTTAGCTCAGGATAGATATCAACGATGGCATTTTTAATATTACGATATACCCTGGGAATGGCATCAAATAAGCTGGCATCGAAGTAGTGTAGGCCGTTATTGATCTCGTCATAGACCAAAGGTTTGCGTGTACGCACCTCGTCAGAGGACCATAATAAATCGATGGTCTGAGCCGTTTTTTCTTTGGCTTGTTCATAGGCAAAACTGTCTGTATCAAGGTTGTTTAATGCCTCACTGTGGGCATACAGGCTTTGCAAAAGATTCATCGTCGTACGGCGTCTGGCTTCTGTGGGATGTGCAGTAAAGACAGGCATGAATTTTAGCTGATCAATCAACTCTTTCATTTGGGTGGGTTCTATATTTCGTTCACGACACTCAAGCAATGTGCGGCGAAAGGATCCTTCCCAGCTATTTTTTGACTGCATTCGTAACGCGTAACGCTGATCTCTTAAGTAGTTTTCTTCACTTAGATTGGCCAGAAAAAAATAAATAGAAAAACTACGTATGACATTTTTCAGTGTTTGGTTGTCTAGAGAGCCGATGAAGTCGATAAGTTCTTTCTTCTTTGTCTCATTAGGCTCACGGCGTTGCTGGATAAAACCTTTGCGCAAGGTTTCAATAGTGTTGAGTGTTTCTTCGCCAGTTTGACGAGAAATAGCATCACCTAAAAAAGAACCTAATAGGCTAATGCGTTCACGTAGTATATTGTTGTTTATTGTCATCCTTAACTCTCTCATTAAATGGGTTGGTAAAATCTTGAAGCTGCCTCCAGCTCTGTTGAGTAACAGTCACTATTTGTTTTAGCGTTGAAAGTTCGATATGCCCTACATAAATGTCTGATAGCTGACGCAGCGTGCTGATAAAAAGTACTGTTAAATACAGTTTCGATTTATTTTAACTGACATTGGGTCTCACAATAGTGAACGGTTAGTGATATTGAGTTATTAAAATTTTCTTAATAGCTTTATGAGTGAAAGTCCTTTCGATATCTAGTTTGCCATAGAACGACACATTCTGCCATCATCAGTTTTTATCTAAAAACTGACTGCATAGAGGTCAATAAGTATTTTTTTAATTCAAAAAATTTAACATGACACTCCAGTATTACAAAATATGGCTGACTCTCAAAAGTACGATGACGGCTTATTACTAGTCATTTAAAAGCCACTAGTCATTTAAAAGTTACTATAGTCAATTCCACCTAAAAGTGTTATAAATTAATTATCAAATCCAATTGTTA
>NZ_JAKDUI010000087.1 GCF_030457785.1 Psychrobacter sp.
ATATATTGAGTAAAATCACCCCAATATTTTGTTGTAAATGGATGTCGGCGCGCTATGCTATCACCCCAAGATCAACTGACTGAATTGGTACGTACGTTAGAGACTCAGCAGCACGTCTTTACTACTGATCCATTACTCATTACTGAAAAGTTACAAGGCGAGGATGGGAAGCCAATCCAGAAGCTTCACCGACGTGCGTCACGTATTGATAGCAACGGTGCGTTGGCACAAGTATTGGGTAAGATTGATGGTCGTACCAAAGGCATCATGGTCATCATGAGCGTGGTATGGTGCATTTCAGGATTTTTAGGATTATTCACCTTACTACAGACCAACGTGGTTAATTTCTTTTATGTACTGGTTTGTTTGCTTGGTTTCCATACTATTATGCTGGCAGGCTGGTTAATAATGACACTGATTAATCAAGGCAAACAGTCTTCAAATTGGTTTGCTAGTTTCGTCAGCCCTAGTTACCTTATTCGTGGTAAAGATGATGTAACACTAGCAGCGGTCAATTTATATGAGCGTCAGCTGCAACACAGTGGAATGCGTTGGTATCTGGGCAGATTTAGCCATCAGCTTTGGCTCGCTACATTGACAGGAATGCTGTTAGCGATCGTGTTTTTGTTGATCGTGCGTCAATATAGCTTTAGCTGGGAGTCTACTCTACTAGCGGATCAAACGCTAATCGGCCTGACAAACATGCTTGGCTGGCTGCCCAGCATGGTGGGTTTTAGTGTTCCAGACAGTACTGCTGTCATAGAAAGTAGGCTGGCCGCCGATGCGATGTCATTATCCGCTGCTCGGCAGTGGGCTGGCTTGTTGATTGGCAGTCTGTTGATGTACGGTATCGTACCACGTGCGTTGGCTTGGGCATTTTGTGCGCTGATGTTTCGTCGGCAAAAAATGCGTTTAGATATCAACCTACCCTATTATCAAAAGATTTTGAGCTTTTGGCAACGTCAAGTGGTGGATGCTGATGACTTTAAAGAGGAAGTCGTACCCGTGGCACCAAAAGCAGACGTCAGCGCTGGCAAGAAGCTTGTTGCTTTACTTGAATATCCTTCAACACAGGAAAAATGGTGGCAGCTTGATGACGATACTATCAACAATGCTATGGACAACACTACGAATAATGATGTTGAAAACTTTGGTATTGTAGACGGTCGTGAAGATATGGATCGACTAACCGATTATTTGAATGATAATCCTGTACAGGTTTTACTTGGTATTCACAGTAAAGCGTTGCCCGATCGTGGCACATTGCGCAAACTTGATCGTATAGCAGAACACGCCAAGGACGGACTCATTGTGCAGCTACTACAAGATACTAAACAGCCAAACTCACCTCCAAATTCAAAATCGCCTTATTCCGACAGTCTGGATGTACGTTATCAACAATGGCAAACTGCATTATCTGCCCGAAATATAGGTCTAGTTACTGTTGTCTAATGTTACTGCCTGATTAATCTCTAGTCAAAGTAAACTCTAGCCAGTGTAGAGCCTTAACAAAGACAAGATGCCAGTTCAGTTAATAGCGTCGGTGTTTTTAAAACAATGATAAATATAAGATAAGACTATGAATAATGACAATCATAATAACCAGTCACAGAATCAGAAACCAGCGGGTCTTTTTTCCGATATGGCTTTTGATGCACCACCAGAATCAGAAACTGAGACTCATATAAAACAATCAGACTCAGATGCATCATCGTATGCACCCAAGCCGATGGGCTCTCAGAATGATCAGCCTTATAATCAGCGCCTAGAGAAAAAGGTAACTACTACCCACGCTAGTAGTATTACAGATGAGGCCAATCAAACCATTTCCGCTAAGAAAACAACTGTCTATGGCGAGCCTTTAAAACTGGCAGTCGTGGGTCATACCAATACAGGCAAGACGTCTATCTTAAGAACATTACTACGTGATGTGTATTTTGGTGAAGTCAAAAATGAAGCCGCTACCACCCGCCATGTCGAGCAAGCTCAACTGACAGACAGCCAAACGGGTGAAGTTTTAGTAACCTTATATGATACGCCGGGTTTAGAGGATGCTTCAGGACTGATGGATTGGCTTGAGGACAATACTGCCAGTCGCCGTGATGGTATCGATCGCTTGCAGCAGTTTTTGGCGGCAGATATCGCCCAAGGATCTGATAGCAGTACATCAAAGCATCAGCTACAAGATTTACAAAAGTATGACTATAGTCAAGAGGCCAAGGTAATCCGGCAGCTTTTAGCAAGTGATATGGCCATATATGTGGTCGATGCGCGTGAGCCAGTATTGGGTAAGTATAAAGATGAGTTGGCAATATTGTCTTGGGCAGCGATACCAGTGATGCCTGTGTTTAATTTCACTGACAGTCAGGATGCCAATATCGATGATTGGCAAACGATGCTGGCACGACGTAACTTGCATATCTCCACACGCTTCGATTCTGTGGCGTTTGAGTTTGAAGACGAAATGCATCTATGGCAAAACCTGGCTACCATGCTCACCCATGCTGAAATGCTTGAGCATCTGATGGTCAGACGTACAGAGAATTGGGCACAACTGTATGATGAAGCGAATATTATTGTTGCTGACTTTTTATTAAATGTCGCTGCCTTTGTTCGAGAAGTAAGCGATGACGATGACCCTATGCCAGTGTTGAAGGAGATGCAGGAAGCCGTCAGGCAGAGTGAACGTGCCATGCAACACAGTCTTCTCAACTTATATAAGTTTTATGACAATGCAGTGGCTGTGACTTCGCTTGAATTACAAGCATACCAACAAGATCCTTTTGATCCTGAACTCCTAAAAAGCTATGGTATTCGCACTACCTCAGGGGCTGCTGCTGGTGCATTGCTAGGATTGGGCATTGATGCGGCAGCACTCGGAACCACATTAGGATTAGGAGCAGCGATAGGAGGTATCGCTGGCGGTCTATTATCTAACACCAGCAGTATCGCTGATAAGATTACTGGGGTGAAACGTCTGTATATCGATCCTGCGACCCTGACCCTGCTGGCCACTCGCTCGATGGATCTGCTCACTGCCATTCGTCATCGTGGCCATGCAGCGACTGATGCCACTCAGTTATTATACAAAGGTGAGATAAGTGGAGTTGATACCTCAGCTACCGACGACAATAAAGATGAAGAAGACAACGTGATAACCTTGTGGCCAACTCATAAGCTACCAAGTGAGTTAAAAAAAGCACGTGGTAAGCCACAATGGTCATCACTCAGCAGTGGCAAGTCCGAACAAGCTCAGTTATTACGCGCAGACATGGCATGGTCACTTTCTTCTAAGTTACAGACGCATAAATTGCAGACATATGGTCATGATTAGCCGTTGCTAGAGTTGTTGAAAAAAGACACCAAAAAGTTAAACGCCATACTAACAGCGTCTGCGGCTATTTATCATACTGGGCTCAATAGTGCATTTAGTGCTTCAGTGCCACGTATGTCTGTTTGTTGCAAGTAAATCGGGTATAACGGATAACGGACAAAGCTTTGCTCTATATCCTGCATGAGCTGCTGCTGACGATCTGCACGGCGTTGCCAAAACTCATCAGATTGAGTTGGCTTAATCAGCTGATTGATGACGATAGCCGCTGGCGTGAGCTTACTATCTTCTAATTGCTCGATTGCACGTCTGGTCTCAGCCAAAGGAAGCACATCAGCTGTCATTACCAGTACAATTGCTGTTTTTGTGCGATCATGTAGCAGCTGCCCTGCCTGACGAAAAAGCTGTTTTCGTTTTTCTAATACAGACACTGCCTGTTCCCATCGATCTGATTTCTTCTGAGCAAATGGGTTTGCCACATCGTGCTTTTGATGTTTTTGGTTATGGCTATCTAAGTGATTGGTCACTGAGCGTAATTTTGCTTGTCGCCGCTGCTGCGCGAGCAGACCATCTGTCCATGCGCCCATCATCTCTGGTAGCACTAGCAACCGTAAAGTATGTCCTGTCGGTGCAGTATCAAAAATAATATGCTCATAGTTACCACTGGCAGCTGTAACCAAGTGCTGGCACATAGACTCCAGCATCGCTGCTTCTTGGGCACCTGGAGCTGACTTTGACAATCGTAAATGTTCACGAATTTTGGGCATCATGTCTGGGTTTGCATAGGCTTTGATGGTGCGCTCAACTTGAGAAAAGTGCTGGTCGACGATGGTATCAGGGTTGAGCTCGATTGCATCGAGATACGGCGTGATCGCTGTCGCTTCATTATTCAACTGCACATTTAAAACGTCACCCAAGCTGTGTGCCGGATCGGTTGAGACGACCAAGGTTTTTTGCTGCTTTCCTGCATAATAGCTGGCAAGCGCAGCTGCCGTGGTGGTTTTCCCCACCCCGCCCTTACCACCGATGAATTTAATTGGTTGATTGGCCAGTTGTTCTACCAGTGTATGTAAATCGTGTAATGCCATAGTACTTCCCCACCTTCCTACATCCTAGTGTGAATGATTAAATGCTTCTTTCTTATAAACCGACCACAGGTTAACAGCAACCAACGTGGTCGAAAGGACATCTATCCATACCCATTCTGGTATGCCATTCGTGAAAGTTTTCTAAAAATAAGGGTTGAAGCTCTAACGTATAAAAGCTAGCAGGGTTATCAATGCCTAGGCTCTCGGCAAACATAAGCAACATAAAGAAATCTTCTTCGTCACGGGCTGCGCGTGCCATCGTCTGACGGTAAGGCGCATGGTAAAACTCATTGAGCCCTGCCATGAAACGTTGCCACCAAGGTTGAGTACCTTGTTCGGTACTTTGTTCAGTATTTTCTAGTTCCGTTGGTATGATTTTATTTTCCATATTTTACTCGCATTCTGATTGTTGCTGATTATCCATCATGCCTATCTGATACAAAAAACGCCAGCAATTGCGCTAGCGTTTTTTATTTGGATACATACTTAATAAACTCTAAGTATTAGTCATGACTCTTGCCTCTGTGTAACGACCACTCTTTGCGCAGCACTGACAGACTCTCAAAGGTCACTAAAATAGTGGCTACCAAAATAACGATATCCATAATAATGAGTAGCCAATTACCATCTATGAAGAAGGTTTTAAGTTGAATCAATAATGCACAAACTGTCATAACCAACAAGAAAGTCAATGGCCCTAAGGTATACCAAACTGGCTTACCTTTACGCAACAAGATGATAGTGACAATCATCAAGGTTAAGGCTGCCATCAGCTGGTTAGTCGTACCAAATAACGGCCAAATAATCATGCCGCCAGAACCATCAATACCACCGGCACCAAATGCTAATAGTAAACAGGTTCCGACTGCTAATAACGTAGCGACTACACCTTTTCTTAAAATAGGTAAGTTATAGAACTCACCAAATTCTTGGAAGATGTAGCGTTGCAAACGTACACCAGTATCCATGGTAGTACCTGCAAATAACGCTGCCATTACGGTGAGAATCGTCTGAGAAAGTACTAAGTCAATACCTACACCAGAATTCAATATGGAAGCACCACCGTCAATAAATGCTCCGATCGAGCCGTCACCAAATTTTTGATATACGGCTTGCCAATCGCCCAGAGTTGCGAAACCTGCTGTTGCGGCCAGAATTGCACCCATGGCCAGCAAACCTTCACCCAGCGCACCAAAGTAACCTACAAAACGGACATCCCCTTCTTTATCTATCTGTTTTGAGGTCGTACCTGTTGCTACTAGACCGTGAAAACCTGATATCGCACCGCAAGCAATCGTTACAAAAAGCAAAGGAATAAGAGAGGGGGTGCTAGCTGGTAATGCCGTATTTATAGCAGGCGCTACAATATCGGGCGTTCCTATAAATATAGCGCCATATAACAATATCAAACCGATAAATAATTGGAGACCATTAATATAATCACGTGGTTGCAGCAGCATCCATACTGGCAATAACGAAGCAACAGCTGCATAACTAAATAAGATTAGAATCCATACTGCATTGTCAGGGAGACCAAAAACAGTCTCAGGTAAAGCAATAGGAAACATGGTACCAAGGTATATCAGCCCGTATAGCGCAGTTACCCCAAGAATTGAAACCCAAATCAGGTTCATCTTATAGCGATAAATACACTGACCAATAACCACTGCGACTGCTAAGGCACCCCAAACTGGCAATACAGCAGATGGTGTTTTGATCATCATATTAGCGATAGCAACGCCAAATACTGCATTGACCATCAGCAGTACTAAAAAGATGACAATCATCATTAAACTGCGTACACGAGTGCCCATGACAGTACCAGCAATGGAGCCAATGGATTGGCCTTTATTGCGCATACTTGCCCAAATAGCTGACATATCATGTACGCCGGCCATAAAGATTGTGCCAAGTACGACCCAAATGATGGCAGGTACCCAACCCCAAATAACAGCAATTGCAGGACCAATAATCGGTGCAGCGCCTGCTACTGATGTGAAGTGATGTCCCCATAACACATACTTATTGGTAGGGACATAGTCTACCCCATCCTTCATCGTATGAGCAGGTGTTGGACGACTGTTGTCCAATGCTAGTATTTTTGTGGCGATAAATTTTGAATAAAACACGTAACCGCAGAGCATAGCAGCGACGCCAAAGAGTAGTACGATAGCACTATTCATCCCATCTCTCCCTAGACAAGTAGTAGATAGCCTTATGAGTTCAAGCTTTTTGAATCAAACTATGTAAAATATGATAAATTAGTGTGCGGTAAGCAAGGCTGCTCATCCGTTAACAGCGCATGATATCTATATTTTAAGAAAATTACTAGCCAAAACCTATATATTTTAAGGGCTATAAGAATTCAGCTAATGATATATGACTACAATATAAAAGGCTGAGAACAAACATTTGAAACGGTTAATTACGTGTTTTTCATGTGTTCTTCACGTTTTTATAGTCACATTCTATGGTGATTATCGCATCATTCAGGAATCAAAACAGTAAAAAGAGGAAGTATAATGGCACATTATTTCGGATTTGTACCTTCAGATAAATTGAAAGCGTTGATGGTAGAAGCAGAACAAGTCCTCGAATCAAACGAACCAGTAGATTACTATCCTTATCGTGATGCACTCACCCATCAAACCGCACGTGATTTGATTGACAACTTATTGGTAGAATTGGTCGATATTATTCCAAACTCTGAGCGTCAAGCCGCCATGCGTAAAATCGTCGGAACAGTCGAAAAAGCGGCGGATACGTTGCTCAATATTTTGTTGGGTAAGGAAAACAATGAAGAAGTACTGCCAAGTTTTCACTTCTTGAGAGACCGCGCTACTTTTGTTGATAATGAAGGCGTTACACGTGTTGGTTTTAAGCTATCAGAAGCTGATGGACAAATTATTGAAAATGGCTTTTCTGCTATTACGCCTGAGCACACCGATGTAGACTTGTTTAAAACGGCGCTAGAAACAATGAATGAAGAGACCTTGACTCATTTTATTAGCCGTTATGCCGAAACGTTGAAACTGGGCATGATTAAAAGAAAGTCAGTACCTGTTGCCAAAGCCGCAATTGATAAAGGCATGTCTATGGCATTAAACAAATTATTACCTGACTTGCCAGACAACTCGCTAAACCGCTTAGCAAATTATTACCGCCCCTTCATCATAGAAAAGCCTGAATAATATGGTGTAATGAACGGAATAAGGCCGTAAAAAATGCACTGTTATTATGGTTGTAGTGTTAGGAATATTTATTAAAATTTGCTAAAATAGCTCGCACTTTTCTCAAAGGCGCAACTCATGACCCAAATCAATAATCAAGAGATCGAAAAAACCTTACGCAACTCAGAGTGTCTTATTAGCAGCATCGAAGTTGCTGCTGCATACGAACGTCTTGCCGCTCAGCTAAACCTACATTATGCGGGTCTTAACCCTATTGTGATGGTAGTTATGAATGGTGGATTGATTCCAGCCGGACAGTTACTGACTCATCTAACATTTTATCATCGTATGCATTATATCCACGCCACCCGTTACCGTGATAATGAAGGCACAGATGAGCTTGACTGGAAATATAAGCCTGATGTCAGTATCGAAGGTGAGCATGTGTTACTGATAGACGATATTTTTGATGAAGGTGTCACGTTAAAAACTGTCGTTGAAGAGTTAAATAAAGAAAACCCGCTATCACTAGAATCTTGTGTTCTACTAAACAAGCAACATGATCGTAAAGTTGAAGACTTCGATGTTGATTTTGTGGGTATCGATGTCGCAGACCGCTATGTATACGGTTGTGGTATGGATTTCCATGGTTACTTGCGTCATCTTCCTGGCATTTACGCCATCAAAGAAGACAAGGTTTAAGCTTCTGGCTTCGTTTAACCAATAATAAAAAAGCATCCAATTTGGATGCTTTTTTATTGTCTGCTAGATTATTTTATTAATGTTGCAAACTGCAACCCCAAACCAGTCTGCCGCTTAGTCGGTGTAGACAGCGCTCGTGTTAATGCCGATTCAGTACTAAACACCGACACTTGTTTTTTTGCGCGAGTCACTGCAGTATAGATAAGCTCTTGGCTTAATAATCGTGCATTATTGTTATCAAAGCTAATAGCCACATGTTCAAATTCAGAACCTTGAGACTTATGAATCGTCATTGCATAAGCAGTCGCAACCATCTCATCACTCAGCATATTGATGTTAATACCCTGTTTCTTGTTTTCAAAAAACACCTGTAGTCGTCCCTGCTCTGTCTGTAGGCAAATACCTATGTCTCCGTTAAATAGTCCGAGTTCATAATTGTTTTGCAACACCATCACTGGCCGACCGTGATACCAAGACCAAGTTGATTTAGATAGCTTTATTTTAAGGTGTGACTTGTGTTGATCACTTAGATAGCTGTTAATTTGATGATCTCCGCAGTAACCATGATGTCCAGCAGTTAATATTCTAAACTGGTTAAGTGACTCTATCAACGCGTTAAAATCATCAACGCGCTCTTTGATTGGTATGAGATCTGCTTTTTTGATTTTTTTTAGATATTTTTCGGTCAATTTGAAATAATTGTGATAATTGCTTAGGCTATTTTTTATCTTATCTTTTGTCTTTTCCAGTTCAACATCGTTTGACGTCTCTGAATCTAAAAGATGATAGAACTTTAACGCCTCATCCTGCTGGAACAGTTGCCAAACAGCTTGCATACGTTCTGTACTATGCCGCTCTTGTTCTGCTTGATTGATCAGTCTTGCGAGCTTACCAATACCTGATTTTTCGTCAAACCGTCGACTCTCCACTAGGCATTGATGTACATCTTGCAGTACCGGCAAACGACACAAATCAGCCAGTACTGCCCCTGCATCAACTGCTGCTAGCTGATTGGCATCACCGAGTAGTATTAGCCGTGCGTCAGCTTTTACAGCGCTCACTAAATGATTGGCAAGCTCCACCCCAAGCATAGACGCCTCGTCCACAATAATAATATCCTCGCTGAGAGGGTTGTCCTTATGATAGCGAGGTCGCCCGCCCTGCCCAATACCTAGCAAACGGTGGATGGTTTTTGCTTCAGGTAATTGTATGTCGACGCCCGCTAGCTGTATGGCGTCCTGCAACGACTCTTGCATACGCTGGGCGGCTTTCCCTGTTGGTGCAGCTAATGCTAGGTTTGCTCGTGAGTTGGCTACTAGAGAGTCTTCAGGCTGTGCTTGCTGTAATGCCATGACCAACTGAGCAACTGTAAAAGTCTTACCCGTTCCTGGTCCACCAGTAATGATACTAAACGCTGATTGGTTTGCCATATTAATGGCGTCTTGTTGCTCTTTATTTAGTAGCGGATTGGTAGAAATCGGAAGTGCTGTAATCTCTTGGTTTTTAATGCGTAAGACATGTTTGGCTAAGGCGTATTCTGCCTGCCAAGTTCGCTGTAGCCACAGAGTAATGTTTAGTGTGTCAGTTTCTCGGTTTTTGTTGATTTGATAAACAATCGGGTTAGTAACATTTTTTTCATCTTCTGTAAATTTTACAAATAGTGGATGTTTTTGGATTTCCTTCTCAAAATTGCT
>NZ_JAKDUI010000088.1 GCF_030457785.1 Psychrobacter sp.
AAGAGATTCTCTTTCTGATAAAACTAATAAATATTAATATAATAATAAGACGGCTGATAAAGATAATTGCAAGTCAGAATAAAGACTACAATGTTTGCCAAATAATATCAGCAACTTGTTGACTAGCATTCCGATTGGCAAGGGCATGACCTTTTTTTGCCATAGCTAGACAGGTCGCACGATCTAATAACTTAAGCTCATCGCTCAGGCGCTCGGCTGTCAATTCAGACTGCGGTAATAACGTTGCAGCATCATGCGAGGTCAAGGTGCGAGCATTAGCCGTCTGGTGATCATCAACAGCATGTGGCAATGGCACAAAAATCGCAGCAATACCGACGTTTTGAATTTCAGTGACTGTTAAAGCACCTGCTCGGCAAACAACAATATCTGCCCAGTTATAAGCAGCAGCCATGTCATCGATGAATGGCTGGACCGTGAACTCATGGTTGCTTAAATCCTCGCTCGCATAAGCAGCCTTTGTGGCGTCATCATTATTACGTCCACACTGATGACGCACCTCAAAAGATTGGTCTAGCAGTGCCAATGCTTTTGGTATCGTCTCATTTAGTACTTGAGCACCCAGTGAACCACCCACCACTAGCAATTTAAGCGGTGCGGTGCTCCCGACATCATAACGTACCGTCGGCTCAGCGACACCTGTGATGGCATTACGCACTGGATTGCCCACTGTTTCAAGTTTTGCATCCTGCTCACTGTTCGCAAAAGTGTGCTCAAACGCTTGTAATATCTTTGTCGCAATCTTAGACAAATAACGATTACTCATCCCTGCAATGGCGTTTTGTTCGTGAATAATCAGTGGCGTACTGGTCAAACGTGCTGCAATACCACCAGGCGCCGTAACATAACCACCAAAACCAATCACCATATCAATTTGATTGCTACGAATCACCTTAACAGCAGCCATCGTCGCGGATAGCAAGGTTACTGGCAGTTTCAATAAACGCCCCACACCCTTACCTCGTAGCCCTTGCATATCGATAGCATGGAACTGATAGCCCGTCGGTGCTACCAAACCATTTTCCATACCATTTGGTGTTCCCAACCAGTGAACAACCGCACCGCGCTGAGTTAATTCTTCAGCCACTGCCAACGCTGGAAACACATGCCCACCCGTACCAGCAGCCATCATTAATACATGCGGTTTTTTCATGAACCTCTGCCTATCTTTTTTTATTTATATGAAGGGCCTGTTGCCCTATCACCATTTCATCATCTATCGATAACAACGATGTGAAGCTTGCACAGTATAGTGTAAATTTACGGTAGATATGTAGTGCTTTACGTATAATCAACGAGCACTTGCATGCCAGTTTGCTTACTGTATCTTAGTATAAGCATTTTTGAATATTGTGCATATCACTTTGCGATATTTGCAACAATTGACACTAAGGCGTGTCTTCAAATCGCCAGCTTATTCTCAATAGCAATGATAAGGTCTGTCGCAATATCTGTACCACACTGATCATCAATCTCACGTACGCAAGTCGGGCTGGTGACATTGATCTCAGTGATACGCCCGCCGATTAAGTCTAAGCCGACGAACATTAAGCCTTTTTCTTTGACAATTGGCGCCACGACTTCTGCTACTTGACGTTCGACATCAGTAAGCGACATTGCCACGCCACTACCACCAGCAGCTAGGTTTCCTCGAGTCTCGCCTTTGGTTGGGATACGAGCGAGGCTGTAATCGACTACTACCCCGTCGACAATCAATACACGTTTATCACCATCGGCAATCTCTGGCAAATAGCGCTGCGCCATAATCGGTAACGTCTCAAGTTCCGTCAAGACTTCTAATGTCACACCGATATTTGGGCTATCTGCAGTCAGACGGAATATACCGGTACCGCCCATACCGTCTAGCGGCTTGACGATGACATCCTGCTGTTCAGTGATGAATTGACGAATATGCGCTTGCTTGCTCGTTACCAGTGTTGGGCTCATATAATCGCTAAACCAAGTCGCAAACAACTTCTCGTTACAATCCCGAATCGCTTGCGGATCATTCACCACCAACACACCCTCTGACTTCGCATGGTCCAACATATAAGTCGCATAAATAAAGCGCATGTCAAACGGTGGATCTTTGCGCATCAAAATCACATCATAATCACCAACTGGTGCTGTCGTCTGCTCTCCTAATGTATAGAAATCTTCAGGATCACGAGTGACAGTCACCGGCTGCGTGTCGACCATCAACTGTCCACGATCTAGCCACAAGTCATGAATCTGACAGTAGCCTAGGCTATGACCTCGATCCTGAGCAGCCCACATCATTGCCAAGCTGGTGTCTTTTTTATAATTGACTCGCTCGATAGGATCCATGATGACGAGTATTTTTAATGCGTTTTCTGGGCTTTTTTGGCTCATGATAAGGCTCACTTACGTTATATTTTGAATATATCCGACAGACAGGAACGACATGCTTAGATTATGCCTCTGTATTACAGCATAGTAATGACTGCGATAAATTATACGCCGTATTTCTCGCGGTAATGCTGCATTTTTGCAAGCTGAGTGTCGTCTCTATATTCGCTTTGATCGTCTGCTAAATAACTGATTAAATCATCGATATCAACGAGCGCACGTACTGGCACCGCTAGCGTCGCTGCTAGCTCTTGAATAGCCGAGTGCTCAGCTTGCCCTTTTTCTTTACGATCAAGCGCAACGATAATACCTGCAACGCTTGCACCCGCCTGCCCTAAAATATCGACCACTTCACGCATCGCTGTACCAGCGGTAATCACGTCATCGAGTACCCAAACAGCTTTGCCACTGACATCAGCGCCCACCAAGTTACCACCTTCGCCATGAGTTTTGGCCTCTTTGCGGTTATAACCCCATTTGGCATTGATGCCATGATGCTGCCATAACGCCTGCGCAGTTGCTGCCACGAATGGAATACCTTTGTACGCTGCGCCGAAGATTACCAGCTCTTGCTCGTCATCGGTTATTTGCTCAGCCAAAGCATCAGCATAACCACGTGCTAACAACGACAACATCTCACCTGTCGCGAGCAAGCCAGCATTGAAAAAGTACGGACTGATACGACCAGACTTGAGCACAAACTCACCAAATTTTAGAACTTGATTGTCTAAAGCCAGTTGAATAAATTGATGAGATGAAAATAATGGGCTTTGGACAGGTTGAGCGTTATGCATTATGACATTCCTATTGGCTAAAAAAAGGGCTAAAAAACTGCATTATTGTACGCATTATTGGTTAGCTTGACCAACCATTGACTTCATAATCTTGCATATTAGGATAGCGGGTTAATAAACCATTGCGCGACGAAAGGTTAAAATAACACTCACCGTCATCACCTACCTGTATATCCCAACCTAAGTGATAAGCCGCCACGATGATATGACCTGCAAACAAACGTATTTGGCGATAAGCATGCCGCTCTGCTGGCTCACAAGCGATCTGACTAAGCAAATAACTTCTTAAGTGCTGACAGATTTGCGCCGCGCTATAGCTTTGATTGATGGTTTTTCGTGTACCACACTGATCTAGAGCATGAACCGCCACACTACATGCCATGATGTCGGTAGCCAAACTACCCTCACCTGTCTCAAACTGCTGCGGCTGCAAAATCACTTGCCAGTCGTCAGCATAGAGGCTGTTAAGCAACTCATCGGGGTTGTATTGCTTGGTCAATGTCCGTAATGATGGTGCCGACGATTTATCTTTGACACTGGGGTCTTCTGAGTCATCAGCAATCAAAAATCCATAACGGCTCAGATTTGGATAAGCACGAATCGCTTGCTGAATATCTGCCATATCTAATAACGTCAGGTTGCTTAGCGATGATAATAATCGCTGGTCGCTGTTATTCTGGTAAAAGCTATCAGGAAACTCGACAAGCTGTGCGGCATTGAGTAATGACACATACTCAGCCAATGCTTCTGAAGCAATCAGATCCCATTTCGATAATCCGTCTTCGTCGGGTTGATAAAACCGCGCAGAGCTACCATAGAGCCGGCGCAATTGACCGCTTAACTGCCGAGCTGGTTCTGGAATATCACTCAAAGGTCGAGCCGGATCAATTGGCGATTGGCTAGGATCAAAGTTGGGATGAACAATTGCAGGTCGCTCGCTGTTAGGAAAGGTAGTCGCCGTATCACTATGACCTTCTGCAAGCTTATCGCCTACTGCCGTCAGTTCAGCACTCGGTATGCGATTATCAGAAGTAGAAGGCTGGGTCATGAAATCTCCCTAAATAATAAATATAACGCAAATAAAGCCAGTCCGCTTATCCTGTTATTTTACTCTAAATGACGTAAGATATCACGATAACCTGCTTGCCAGTCAGGGTAGTCTAGCCACGCTAACGGAATATTGCTGTGCAAACGCTTTCCTGTGACGCTCCGTTTTTTATCGTCAACGACGGGAGCTTCTGCACCAACTTGCTCACTCAACCAAGCACCCAGCTCTAAAGTCGTGACTGGTGAGTAGTCAGTCGCGATATAAAGCGGCTTTGCTACTTCTATCGTCAATACATTGACGATAATGTTGACCAAATCACGATCCATTATGCGATTGCTCCAATGCTCGGCTGCCACTGGCTTTTTTTGTGGTTCGCGGGCTTTGCGCAGGCGCATCAAACGATTGCGCCCATAAATGCCACTCGGCCGAATGATTACTAATTTATCGCCAAAATCCTGTCGCAGCGCTTGCTCTGCTTGCAGTATTACCTTTGACGCTTCGCGACTAGGTATGGCCTCTGCGGTAGATTCATCAATCCAATCACCATTGTCCTGCCCATACACCCCTGTTGACGAGATAAAAACCAAGCGCGACAAGTCTTTAAGGTGGTCCGCTAGACTTGCTAAATGCTCGCCAATCGCTAAATAACTGTTCTGATAACCACTGGCTGAGTACTCATCAGGCGTGATGATGATCGCGATTTGGGTAAAACCTCGTAACTGATCAGCCGTCAGTGTCAACGCATCAGCTTGCATGAAGGCCACATTATCGTCTAAGTCGTAGTGCGTACGCTGGCGACGGGCTAGACCAGTAACCGACAGACCATCTTCGGCAAGTCTATTGGTGACTGGTAAGCCGATGCCACCCTGCCCGATAATCAATATTTTTTGCGTGCTCATACGGCATCCTTTATTAGACATGGCTGTTTTGAAAAGTACTGATCTTTTAAAGAGTACTGAGGCATAGATCTGCTAAAAATAACGCCGGTATGACAGTTGCACGTCGTTATTGGTATCGATACGGTTTTGCCATTCGTAGCTACTATTGATTCTTAATGCTTGTTTTTTGTCAATGTCGTATTGCAACCCTAACGTCGAGATTGGCTGCCAATAATGACCGTGAACATTGGACTCACCGCTTCCGCCATGATACCAATACGGCAATTGCAATTGGGCTTGCGCTCGTAACTGATTGTTAATCTGATAGCGGCAGCCCATATTCACGCCTGCACCGACGCGAAAGCCTTTACTGATTCCACGCCCTGCTTGAGCTTGCCCCGATAGCAAAGTATAGCAAAGCTGTGGCGGCATCTCACCAGTGCCCGGTCTGGGCGTGCCAAACGCCCACGACCAGCCCGACTCATAGCCCACACTGCCAACCAGATGATCACGGCCGGACTCTTGCGAGCCATCGTTTACTCGTGTTGCCTCGATACTGGCGCCCCACGTCTTACCACGGCTGTCGGTATTAATCGGGTTAAATGAACGTCCACGCACGACCGTAAAATTCTCAAGCACCAAACTATCGAGTTCGTCGTCGTCACCATCAGTATCATAAAAGCGTAACCTAGCGTCTAACGCCTCTAAACTAAAGAACTGCGGAAACCCTGATGTACGATCAAGCGTGTCATGAAACCCTGAACGTAAGCCCAAATCAATATAACTATTATCACCACGCTGACCAATACTTACCTGAGCCATTTGCAAAGGGTGACGGTCGACAGGGTTGTTGTCCGACGCAACAATGCCATGATTTATGACTGTTTCTAAATCATCAGACATGCTTGACATCAGGTTATACTCTGTTGAGTTAATATTTCTAGCAGCGTTCTTAGTTGACGCTCGGTAGCCAAAATCTGTTGCTGTTTTTGCTTTATTAGACTGCGCCTGACGTACGGTACTATCAGATGGCGTATAACGGGCATCTAATAGCAAGCCTTCGTTGTCTAGCAGATTAATCACATCCGAAGGTACCACAGCATATGGCAATTGAGCACGCAGATTCTGCTCAAAGCGTACCACGTCAATCAGCCGCAATATTTCAGAGGCGCAATTGTCCGTGGAGAAATAATACGGAATATCTAAGTCTTTGGTTTCCCATACGTGCCGGATAATTTGCTTTGTTTCTTCGGGTGTCAGATCCAGCTGATAAGTCCATGCATCACGCTCATCGTCTTTTAGGTACTTAGCCAGCTTCATCGGATAAGGATCAATCTCAATGACATTGCTATAAGCACCTATAGTCGATTTGAGCGCATAAATTGCAAATGCATCATCAGGATTGCCATCGACAGTATCATTTAATGCATAAGCATGATGGATTTGGCTAGGGTCTGCGACACTGGCTTTTGAATCAATACGCAGCAAAGTATGAGCAAAAGCGGAGGTTGGACTGTCCAAGTATTCCTCGGCAAACATAACCGATAGTTGCTCAGGTGCTAGCATGGTCATCCAATCATCAAACGCCGGACAATCCGCTTGCAAGTGATGACTGTCGATACCTAAAATCCCGGCAAGCCAATGCGTTCGTGCTGGAAACCGACAAATAACTGAATTATTAGCAGATGTTTTGCTATGTGAGCTGCTGCTATGTAAATTAGCGCCATGTGAGTTCATGCCTTGACTAGCGGCAACTTCCTCAGACAAGGCCACGAGCATAGCGTCCATTTCAGCACTGGCATCTTGTTGACCATCCCGTTGACTATTTTGTTGGCTATTTTGTTGGCTGCTGTCACTGAGAAAAAACGTTGGATCATCAATTAAACTCTTGGACACATCTTTATTGAATAGTGACGTTTTGTCATCTAAAAAATATAACAACCGTCGCCACGTCAAATGCTGAGCTAGATGGTCTTCTTTTACCTGATACCGCCATTCAGCTAATAACGCTTCAGCTTGTTTGTTTTGCTTATCATCAACATCAACATTTGGTATGCTTTTAGCCTGCTCACCTGACGACGCACTCACAATCGGCATTTCAGTCAGACTTTCAGCAGCAGCTGGTGAGGGCTCGAATGCTAATTCACCCGTGGTCACCAGTGATTCTGGCGTCGGGATAACGGCTTGCACTGGTGCAGACAATAGCAACCCTACAACAGCCAGTGACAAACAAGCTCGCTGGCGTTTGTTAATTAAGCTAAAATCCATCAAAGCTGTGGTCGGCTTTAGAGACATGAGATAAATCCCGCACGTTGTGTTTTATAGATAGTTGGTTATACACGCTTGCTTTATAAAAATTTAGCTATTTTCAGTCCATTTCGAGCGTTATCGTTTGATTTGAAAACACGCCCTTACTAGTACTATTACACAAAGAGAGTATTATGCCCACATTATCGTCAATGACTGTCAACGATGGCTTATTATCCGCCGCTACGTGGCTGGCGTCACCAAATTGCAATCAACGACCTGACAATACAACTGTCGATACTATCGTCATCCATAATATTAGTTTGCCACCCGATGACTTTGGCGCGTCTGATGCTAATGGCTTCCATTACGTTAAGGCTTTATTTACCAATCAATTAGACTGGGAAGCTTACCCTTATTTTCAGACAATTAAGGGAATGGAAGTTTCAGCGCACCTCTTCATCGAGCGCGATGGTACGGTGACTCAATTTGTGAACTTTGACGAACGCGCTTGGCATGCTGGTCGCTCCAGTTATTTGGGACGACCCGAATGTAATGATTATAGCATTGGCATCGAGCTTGAAGGGTCAGATTTTACGGCTTTCACTCCAGCTCAGTACGACACACTCGCACAAGTGGTCGTCGCTATATATGACGCTTATCCTAATACACGCCGGCATTTGACGGGTCACAGTGATATCGCTCCAGGACGTAAGACAGACCCTGGCGATCATTTTGAATGGGCAAGGTTTCGTGGACTGCTATCTGAGAAACTGGGTCAGCAGTAGCAACTGTTCGCATTCATCATTTCCACACTCAATTCATTCATCTCCGCCATGAAAGTGCTATAATTTGTCAGTTTTTTTACGCTAGTCATTCAGCAAACAACTTAGCACAATAGGTTCTCATGGCAAAAAGTCGGTTATTTCGTTCTACTATGGTCGTCAGTAGCATGACCATGCTTTCGCGTGTGTTAGGTCTGGTACGTGATATCGTATTGCTAGGCGTCTTCGGTGCTGGCGGTCTGATGGATGCTTTTTTAGTCGCCTTTAAGATACCTAACTTTTTACGGCGGTTGTTTGCGGAAGGCGCATTTAGCCAAGCATTCGTCCCAGTGCTGTCTGAATATAAAGAAAAATACAGTTTACAACAGGTACAGATTTTGGTCAGTCGCACCTCAGGCGCTCTGCTGCTGGTGCTATCTATGCTAACACTGGTTGTCATCTTGATTGCACCTTGGGTCGTGACTTTGTTTGCGCCAGGTTTCGCTGATCAGCCAGATAAATTTGCTATCACTGCTGAGTTATTGCGCCTTACCTTCCCTTACCTGCTATTTATTTCTATGACTGCTTTTGCAGGTGGTATTTTACAAAGCTATGGACGCTTTGCTGCACCCGCCTTTGCACCTGTGTTGTTAAATTTATGTATGATTGGTAGCGCGCTTATTTTCGCTCCTATGTTTGATACACCAATCATGGCGCTTGGTTATGCAGTCGCTATCGCAGGCTTGCTACAGTTTTTAATACAGTTGCCACAGCTATGGCAACAAAAACTACTCGTCGCACCAAAGGTTGATTTTGGTCATGAAGGTGTCCAACGTATTTTGAAGCTGATGCTACCAGCCATCTTCGGCGTATCGGTCACTCAGATCAATCTACTGCTCAACACGGTATTTGCCTCTTTGATGATTGGTGGCTCGGTTTCTTGGCTGTATGCTGCTGAGCGCATGAGCGAGTTGCCGCTAGGACTTATCGGGGTTGCTATCGGTACGGTAATTCTACCAAGCTTGTCAAAAAGTGAAGCGCAGAAAGACGATGTTAACTTCAAAAAAACCATCGACTGGGCAGCTCGGCTAATTGTTTTGGTTGGCGTCCCGGCATCCGCTGCCCTATTTATACTGGCAGACGTATTAATGCAGGCATTGTTTTTGCGCGGCGAATTCACCTTACTTGACTCTCAGATGAGTGCTTTGGCATTACGCAGTATGGCGGGTGGTATCTTAGGATTTATGTTGATTAAAATCTTTGCACCGGCATTTTTTGCCCGTCAAGATACCAAAACTCCTGTCAAAATCGGTATTATTTCTGTCTTTGCCAATATGATTTTTAGTGTAATTTTCATTGGCATATTTTACTTTTTCGACATGCCGTTACATGGTGGTTTAGCATTAGCGACAACAGGTGCTGCCTTTGTAAACGCAGGCTTGCTATATTACTTCTTACAAAAACGTGAAATCTTCCGATTTGGCAGTCATTGGAAAAAGCTGTTTGTCCAATTTGCAGCTGCTACCAGCGCTATGACCGCCGCACTTTATATCATGCTGCCATATTTCCCAACCGATAATGCCCAATGGCAACGTATTATTGCTCTGCTCATCATGTGCGCAGGTGGTGCACTGGTTTATGGCATCGTGTTACTCGCAACCGGTTTTCGCCCTCGCCAGCTAAAACATGGCTAAAACGTGTCCCAAAATAAAATAATAAGACCCTAACTTACGAAACCAAAACAAGCCTAGTATGAGAATTGACAGTGACCTAGCCTAGTATTTGCGATAATTAATATTAAATAAAAGCATACTAAATACCCCAGATA
>NZ_JAKDUI010000089.1 GCF_030457785.1 Psychrobacter sp.
TGCAGGCGTTCTATAATATTAATTAGCGTTGCACTTGGTGTGTTAATCTAAGTTTGTAATTATTGCCCAGTCATTTTATAATTGCACAAACTTAACTGGCACTAGAATTGTGCGAATTGATAAGTGATCATGGTATAGTGTCGTTCAGAGCTACTCTATTCATACTGGTATTTATATTTGGTGATGATTGAGCAGTGCCTTAACGGACCTTAAATGAAAACATGATTTGAACGTTTTTGTTAACTGTTCTATTTTTAGATACTTAACATCAGGTTTACCTCTCTACGACAGACGACGTAAGTTGGTTGTCTTGTAATTGGCGCGACCAATAAAAATAGACTAGTTAATCGATCTCACTCATGTCTATTTTCTTTAATTGTACTGATGGGCCGTTTAGCAGCCTGTCGGTTTGACAGACAGTACTCGTAAAGTTTCAGTACTCGTAAAGTTTGTCAAAACTGTAAAACCACATGATTCTTTCTTCACATTTAGCGCAAACTAAACGAAGTCAGCTAGCTCTTCCTTACTTTATTCGTCTCGTGTGTTGCTGGTACGGGATTGACAGAAAACCATGTCAATCATTGGTAGCAGATACAGGAGTATAACCGCAAAAAGGATGCCCGCTGTGAAAAGCAACCGACCTATTGATCTGCCTTTAAGCCAAGTGATTAGCGTTAATCGCTCACCGATTGCGATAGCTTCTATCTTGCATCGTATTTCTGGCATTATTTTATTCTTATTGATTCCTGTCATGCTGTGGTTACTACAGAGTTCCTTGGCGTCGCCTGAGAGCTTTGAAGCCGTGTTTGACAATGTACTTGTGCGCTTTTTAGCATGGATATTTGTTGCTGCGATTGCTTATCACTTCGTGATGGGTATCAAGCACTTATTTGCTGATATGGGCAAAAACGAGGAACTGAAATCTGGCCGTACAGCTTCTATGGTCAGTTTTGTGATTGCAGCGATTTTAGTTATCGCGTCATTTGTATGGGTGATGTTCTAATGAGTAAAAACGATTCAGGAATCAAAAGTGCTACTGGTCTGACAGGTTCAGGCTCACGTGATTGGATTATCCAGCGTATTAGTGGTGTTGTTTTAGCCGTCTATAGCGTGATATTGCTGGGTTTCTTTTTGACCCATGGCGAAGTCACTTACTTAGAGTGGTCTTCATTTATGACTAGCTTACCTATGCGTTTGTTCAGCTTAGTAGCAGTACTTGCTCTAGCTGGTCATGCGTGGGTGGGTATGTGGACAGTATTTACTGACTATATTACCACTGGCAAATTGGGCTCTGGCGCAGCAGGACTACGTTTAGTGCTTCAGTCATTGATGATTATCGCTATTTTAGTCTTTCTATTTTGGGGCATCATGATTTTTTGGGGTAGTGGCTTCGGTGCCGTTGCTGCTTAACCATTAAGTCATCACCCTGACTGGCTGTAAAGGATGGTCACAGCAGTGTTGTTGACTGCTCATATACCAAAACCATCTATCAATAGCCGAAAGCAGTCATAGCATTGGGTTTGTGCTGATTTTGCCCTCACTTAATATTAGCAATAGAGTTAAGCAAGATAGCGTCGCCCAGTATCACGATAGATATGCAAATTAAGTGGTTGAAGGTTGTGCGGATCATTGGAATGTAGACATAGAGCGCTTCAAATAAGCGATACCATGATAGCCATCCTTTTTATTTACTTCTAAGCATTAACAGGCATTAGGAAAACCGTAATGGCAACTAGACAAGATAATACCATTAGTAACATCAAGACCCTAAACTACGATGCGGTCATCGTCGGTGGTGGTGGCTCAGGTATGCGTGCTTCACTGCATTTGGCTGAAGCAGGCATGAAGGTTGCAGTTTTGACCAAAGTATTCCCAACTCGCTCGCACACAGTTGCTGCACAGGGTGGCATCGGTGCAAGCTTGGGTAACATGAGTAATGACAACTGGCATTTTCACTTTTATGACACGGTTAAAGGTTCGGATTGGTTAGGTGACCAAGACGCGATTGAATATATGTGTCGTGAAGCACCAAAGGTGGTCTATGAGCTAGAGCACATGGGTATGCCTTTTGACCGCAACGAAGATGGCACGATCTACCAGCGTCCATTTGGTGGTCATACCTCAAACTACGGCGAAAAAGCAGTTCAACGAGCTTGTGCTGCTGCTGACCGTACCGGACACGCACTATTACACACGCTATATCAAAAGAATCTAGAGCAAGGTACTGAATTCTTTATCGAATGGATTGCGCTTGATTTGATCAAGGATGAAGTTGGTAATATCAACGGCGTAATCGCGCTTGAACAAGAAACAGGCACCATCGCTGTATTCCAGTCACCTATCACTGTGCTAGCCACAGGTGGTGCTGGTCGTATCTTCACGGCATCTACCAATGCTTATATCAATACTGGTGATGGTATTGGCATGGCTGTTCGTGCAGGTATCCCATTACAGGATATGGAGTTCTGGCAGTTCCACCCAACTGGCGTTCATGGTGCAGGCGTACTATTGACCGAAGGTTGTCGTGGTGAAGGCGCAATTCTACGTAATAAAGACGGCGAAGCGTTCATGGAGCGTTATGCTCCTACTGTGAAAGATTTGGCGCCACGTGATCTAGTATCGCGCTCAATGGACCAAGAAATCAAAGAAGGTCGTGGTTGTGGCCCGAACGCTGATCATATTGTAATGGACATGACGCATTTAGGCGTAGACACCATCATGAAGCGTTTGCCATCGGTATTTGAAATTGGTAGAAACTTCGCCAACGTTGATATCACTAAAGAAGCCATCCCAGTTATCCCAACCATCCACTACATGATGGGTGGTATTCCGACCACGATTCATGGTCAGGTGATCAAGCCAGATCTTGACGCAGGTACGGATGAAGAAGGTCTATACGCGAAAGGCAATGTTGTTAAAGGTCTTTATGCAATTGGTGAATGTGCTTGTGTGAGTGTCCACGGTGCGAACCGACTTGGTACTAACTCACTACTTGATTTGGTCGTGTTTGGTCGTGCTGCTGGTAAGCATATCGTTGATGAATTCCATCATGCTGATCATAATTATAAGCCACTAGATCCCCGTGTACTTGACTTTACCGTTGGTCGTTTAGACAAACTACAGCAGTCTACTGAAGGCTACAATGCGCAAGACGTGGCTGATGAGATTCGTGCAACGATGCAAACGCACGCCAGTGTTTTCCGTACTCAGGCAATCATGGACGAAGGTGTTAAGAAGATATTAGCGCTGGGCGAAAAGATTGATAAAATCCACTTGGCTGATAAATCACAAGTCTTTAATACAGCACGTATCGAAGCATTTGAAGTTGCTAATCTATATGAAGTAGCAAAAGCGACGATGATATCAGCGGCTAATCGTCACGAAAGCCGCGGCGCACACAGTGTGTCTGACTATGATCGTCCAGAAGATGACGACTACGCACCAAACGGTCGTAATGATCACGATTGGATGAAGCATACCTTATGGTATTCTGAAGGCAACCGCATCATCTATAAGCCAGTTCGCAAAGTACCATTGACTGTTGATTATATCGAGCCAAAGGTTCGCGTCTACTAATATTAGACGAAGAGCCTGTTACATCGCAGATATATACAGAGTAAACGTTTTATCCTTTATTAATTTATTTAAAAGGTGACCGCCAGCTACAAGCTCATGCCAGCGCTAACACATTATTGGTCAGTATATGCTACTGTTTAATCGTACTGACCAATAGCTAGCGCAACTATGTTGCAATCTTTGTATGCCCGCCATCACCTACGTGTGGAGTTTAGCATTATGAGCCGAGGTACTCGCACCATCGAAATTTATCGCTACGATCCTGATGTGGACGCAGCACCACGTATGCAAACCTATACGATTGAGCTGTTAGACTCAGATCGTATGTTGCTTGACGTGTTACTACGCTTAAAAAAGGAAGATGAAACCATCACTTTCCGCCGCTCTTGCCGTGAAGGCATCTGTGGTTCTGACGGCGTGAACATCAATGGTAAGAACGGTCTAGCATGTCTAATCAACATGAACACCTTACCAGAGAAGGTAACGGTTCGCCCTCTACCAGGCTTACCAGTTGTTCGTGATTTGGTTGTTGATATGAACCAATTTTACGAGCAGTATGAAAAAGTACACCCATACTTAATCAATGATCAGCCAGCACCACCAACTGAGCGCTTACAGTCACCCGAAGAGCGTGAAAAACTAAACGGTCTGTATGAATGTATTCTGTGTGCATGCTGTTCAACCAGCTGCCCATCATTCTGGTGGAATCCTGATAAGTTCTTAGGTCCTTCAGCATTGCTACATGCCTATCGCTTCGTTGCTGATAGCCGTGATGGTGATACTCAAGCGCGTTTGGCTCGTTTAGATGATCCGTTCAGCCTATTCCGTTGCCGCGGTATTATGAACTGTGTATCGGTTTGTCCTAAAGGCTTAAACCCAACCAAAGCAATTGGTCATTTACGTAATATGTTGATTGACCAAGCGGGTTAATCGTTTATAATTGCATGGTTTTGCAGACACTGTTATCAAAACACCACCTAAATATTAGGTGGTGTTTTTTATGAGCCACATATTAGCCTGGTACGGGAAGTTTTTAGTGACCTAAGTTTGTGTGATGGTAAGGGTATAATGACAATACGTTTATCATATGTAAGATAGCAAGCCATGCAAAGGTGCAAGCTATATAATGATTCGTGGTCATTGTTCATGCCGATGTCGAAGTTCCAGAGGATAGACTTCTTGCATTCATAGTCACGCATCAGTTGCATGAAACTAGAAACTAGCGAATAACAAAATGGTGAATTACTATACTAATAATGCTTATTCATTATGTAAATATCTAGTATTGAACAAACAAACTATGTGCCAAAAAATAGCCGTGATAAGCTGTGGAGTGGTACATGCCAGTATTAGAAACTTCATGCCCAAGCCATCTGAGCGTATCTTAAGTCACCGGGTCACCGAGTTCATAAGCAGATGAAAATAGCGTAGCATAGGGATGTCATTTAAAATAATACGATATGACAGGTTGAATATTTGCGGGCACGGAGTGTGCGTAGTCGGAATATACAAAGATATTGTCTGTGAAAAGATACTGACTACCACGAGAATGTTGTTTCAACGGTACCGTTTTGAGCCCAAACTGATTATAATGGGTTGTCAAACGCTCAGTGTTCATTAGATTGATATAGTTAAAAGTATTATATAGAAGTTAGTACTGCGACACGAGTTGGGTAAGAAAACTGGGCATTCACAAATAGCTATACTTTTGACGTAGGTATTGTAATAATGACGTAGGTGTTGTGATTTTGATAGCACTTTTAATAGTACATTAAGGATTGCTTTGGTGACATCGATAGCAGTTTTCATGATTAGAGCGCAGTGCGTTTTAGTAAGCGGTATCTAATAAGGCGTGGCGACTTGCCTGAACACCGATACACAAAGATTACGACAGAATAAGCACGATTCCATTCATTTATCTATCAAATAGACGATTATTATGAATAGTAAAACTAAAGAACCAGTAGACCTAGAACATACTGAACTGGCTGCTGATAATGCCAATTATATCGAAGCTCTCTACGAGCAATACCTAACAGACCCTGATAGCGTTGACTCAGACTGGCAAACGTATTTTGAACAATACAAATCGCCAAGCGATGCGCAACACAACGCTATTAAGGATCAGTTCTTATTGCTTGCACGAAACCAAACCGCTAATAAGCCTAGCCCTGGGGCGAGCACGAGCAGTTCAGCTCAATGTGCTGATCCTAAGCAAATGGCTGTGCAGCAACTGATCTCAGCATATCGCCGCCGTGGTCATCGCAATGCGAAACTTGACCCTTTAGATCTGGATACACGACCAGAAGTAGAAGATTTAACGTTAGCGTTTCATAACCTTTCGGAAGCTGATCTTGATAAGGTATTTCCTACCAATGATTTAAACATTGGCAAAGAAGAAGCATCGTTACGAGAAATTATCGAGATTATGGAACGTGTATATTGCCGCTCTATTGGCGTTGAATACATGCATGTCACAACCAGCGTAGAAAAACGTTGGATGGAAAAGTACCTAGAAAGCAACCTAGGTTACATCAAGTTTGACAAAGAAAAGCGCCTCTCTATCCTCGAGCGTTTGACAGCGGCTGAAGGGTTAGAAAAATACCTGGCTCGCAAATACACAGGCGTCAAACGTTTTGGTTTGGAAGGTGGTGAAAGCTTTATCCCTGCTATCAATGAAATAATCCAACGTACCGGTAGTTATGGTACCAAAGAGATGGTCATTGGTATGGCTCACCGTGGTCGTCTAAACTTATTGGTCAATATTTTAGGTAAAAACCCAGCTGACTTGTTTGATGAGTTTGATGGTAAAGTGCAGCCAGAGAAAGGCTCAGGCGATGTTAAGTACCACAACGGTTTCTCGTCTAACGTCATGACTCCGGGTGGCGAAGCGCATCTAGCGCTAGCGTTCAACCCCTCACATCTTGAAATTGTAGCTCCGGTACTACAAGGCTCAGTGCGAGCTCGTCAGGTTCGTCGCAATGACGAAGCGCTTACGGATAAAAAAGGCGGTAATACAGTACTGCCTATCGTTGTCCATGGCGATGCTGCATTTGCTGGTCAAGGTGTCGTACAAGAAACCTTCCAAATGTCGCAAACTCGTGCGTACACCACGGGTGGTACAGTCCACGTTGTTATCAACAACCAAGTAGGTTTTACGACTAGTCGCCAAGAAGATGCCCGTTCAACTGAGTACTGTACCGACGTGGCAAAAATGGTGCATGCACCAATCTTACACGTAAACGGTGATGATCCTGAATCTGTTGTTTTTGCTGCCCAGTTAGCGTTAGATTATCGTCATGAGTTTGCTAAAGATATCATCATAGACCTGTTCTGTTATCGCCGTAACGGTCATAACGAAGCGGATGAGCCGTCATCAACTCAACCATTGATGTACAGCATTATTAAGAAGTTACCGACGACTCGTACTCTTTATGCAAAAAAACTAATCGAAGAAGGGTTGTTAGACGCTAAAGAAGAAAAGCAATACGAAGATGATTACCGTGAGTCTTTAGACCGTGGTGATTATGTTGCTAGCTCTTTAGTTCGTGAACCTAACGAAGAGTTGTTTGTAGACTGGGAGCCTTACTTGGGTCACGACTTAGTTGACGAATGGGATACCAGTGTCGATATCGAGACGCTAAAAGGTTACGGCCGCCGCATGGCTGAAATGCCCGAAGGTTATAAGCTACAACGTCAAGTCCAAAAAGTAGTGGACCAACGCTTGGCAATGCAAACGGGTGAAGAGCCACTTAACTGGGGTGCCGCTGAGACACTGGCCTACGCATCATTAGTTGATAATGATGACGTAACAGTCCGTATTACTGGTGAAGATGTCGGCCGCGGTACTTTCTCTCACCGTCATAGTGAAATATACAATGTCAACGATGGCAGTATGTATGTACCGCTTTCGCATGTGAGTGAAAATCAAGCACGCTTTGCTACTTACAATTCGTTGCTGTCTGAAGAAGCAGTATTGGCCTTTGAGTATGGCTACGCCACCACAGTTCCAAATGCCTTGGTTGTTTGGGAAGCGCAGTTCGGCGACTTCGTCAACGGCGCACAAGTGGTGATTGATCAGTTCATCTCAAGCGGTGAGACTAAGTGGCAGCGCGTTTGCGGTCTAACGATGTTGTTACCACATGGCTATGAAGGTCAAGGTCCTGAGCATTCATCTGCTCGTCTTGAGCGCTTCTTGCAGTTATGCGCCGAAGACAATATGCAAGTGATTACACCGACCACTCCTGCACAGATTTATCATGCGCTACGTCGTCAAGCCGTACGCCCAATCCGTAAACCGTTGGTCGTGATGTCGCCTAAAAGCTTATTGCGCCATAAGTTGGCCACTTCTCATTTAGAAGAGCTTGCTAATGGTAAGTTTGAGACAGTAGTGTCAGAAATGGACGACCACAATGCAGACAAGATAACTCGTATGGTGTTGTGTGGCGGTAAGGTTTATTACGACTTACTCGAGCAACGCCGTGAAATGGGTCTTGAAAATGTAGTTATCGTGCGTATTGAGCAGCTCTATCCGTTACCAGAGAAGCGTTTGATTGAAGAAATTGAAAAATATAGCAATCTGACAGAAATCGTATGGACGCAAGAAGAGCCACTGAACCAAGGTGCTTGGTATTATTTAGCACCGCACATGTACCGCATCGTCGTACCACATCCAACCAAGGCAAAAGTCATGGAGCCGATGGCACGTCCTGCTAGCGCTGCACCTGCGACAGGTTCACCAAAACTGCACGCTCAGCAGCAGCAAGCGCTAGTCGCTGGTGGTCTTGGCGTCAGTGTTGATGAGTTGTCTAAGTAACAGATTATAAGTATAGAAGATACATGAATCAGGCGATGACAGTCAGGACTTAATAATGCCGTATCAGCAGCACGATGTTAGAAAGGTATTGACTGTCTATCACGACTTAATAATGAATATGAATATCCAAATCTAAGGAGTATATCGATGGCTGATATCAAAGCCCCCGTTTTTCCAGAATCGGTTGCAGATGGCACAATCGTTGAATGGCATGTTAGCGAAGGTCAACAAGTAAATCGTGATGATCTTTTAGCTGAGATCGAAACCGATAAAGTTGTGTTAGAAGTTATGGCACCTGATGATGGTGTTGTGACCAAAATTGTCAAAGAAGTTGACGATACCGTACTCTCTGATGAGTTGATCGCAGAATTTGAAGCCGGTGCAAGTGGCAGCACTGATGCTGACGCTAGTTCAGATGACACTCCTGCTGTCGAACCTGACCAACCAGCTGCCCCTGTACAGCAAAAACCAGCTGACAGCAAAGACGAAGCCGATCATAAAGATCAGAGCCCAGCCGTACGCAAAGCAGCAAAAGAAAGCGGTGTTGATCCTAAAAACGTCGAAGGCAGTGGCCGCGGCGGTCGCGTAACCAAAGGCGACATGTCTAACCCAACGCTAAAATCAGACAGCTCTATTAAGTCTGATAGTGGTCGTCCAGTGGCTGAGTCAGCAGGCGAACGTACTGAAAAACGCGTTCCAATGACTCGTCTACGTAAGCGTGTGGCTGAGCGCTTACTATCAGCAACGCAAGAGACTGCGATGTTGACTACATTCAACGAAGTCAATATGAAGCCGTTGATGGACATGCGTGCCAAGTATAAAGAGCAATTTGAAAAGCGTCATGGTGTACGTTTAGGCTTTATGTCTTTATTTATTAAAGCGGCGACTGAAGCACTCAAGCGCTTCCCAGCAGTCAACGCATCATTAGATGGCGATGATATTGTTTATCACGGTTTTTATGATATTGGTGTTGCGGTATCGTCTGATCGCGGTTTAGTCGTTCCTGTACTGCGTGACACCGATCAGATGAGCATGGCAGATGTCGAGGCACAGATTCGTGCGTACGGCAAAAAAGCGCAAGAAGGCAAGCTTGGTTTAGACGAAATGACAGGTGGTACCTTCACTATCTCTAACGGTGGTGTATTTGGGTCACTGATGTCAACGCCTATCTTGAACCCACCACAAACTGCTATCTTAGGTATGCACTCAATCAACGAACGCCCGATGGCAGTCGATGGTAAAGTCGAAATCTTACCAATGATGTACCTTGCATTGTCTTACGACCACCGTATGATCGATGGCAAAGAAGCCGTACAATTCTTAGTAACTCTAAAAGAATTGGTCGAAGATCCCACTATGCTTCTCTTAGACCTGTAAGCTTCTAAGCTTGTATCGGCAATCGCTGATACAAGCTTTTTAATGTGGGTATAGGCGGCTGTCGTTTGTTGATAAGTAAAAAGTAGTATTTGTTCGATGTGGTGTCATAGTGATATCGCTATCCAACACAAAAGAGAAGTTATTTATCCAAAAG
>NZ_JAKDUI010000090.1 GCF_030457785.1 Psychrobacter sp.
ATAGACAGTATATAGCGTTAGACCATACGCCAGCATGAAAAATGTCCATTACACCGTAAATCAATTTTACTATCGTTCGAGTCAAGCAGTTGCTGATCAATAGTATTCGATTTTTTAGATATAATGATATGGAAATTTACTACAATTTGAAGGCTTAATATTAACTATCGTATTATTCCACAGAAAATGCCGGACATTAAGAGAGATTAAGTAGTAGATCCGTGGGGCAGCCACAAGCATATTGGTAACAATAGCAAACATGTACGTCAAAACGGACAGTACGGATTAACCTTACGCTACTATAGCACTTGTAAATTATTTGCTATACTGGCGCGCATAATTGGCCAAATTGGCATAAATGAGAAGGGTAGGTGGGTATGCACGCGTGGGTGATTGGTAATTGGAAACAAAATCCGGCAACGAGTCAAGATGTCGATATCTTGTTAGATGACTTGTTGGCTAACGTTGCTAAAAAAGATCAGACCACACCGGAGGTATCAAGTCGTTGCCAGTTGATGGTGGCGCCAAGTTTCATTCATTTAGCAGATGTCAGCACCCGTTTAAAAGATAGCTTGATACTTTGTGCTGCTCAAGATATCAGCGCTCATAGCCCAAGTACTGGCGCTTATACTGGTGATTGTTCGGCACAGCAGGTATCAGACGCTGGTGCAAAATGGACGATACTTGGTCATTCTGAGAGGCGGCAGTATCATCAAGAGTCGCAAGACTGCTTGCTGCACAAGATGACTCACGCCATCGCTCAAGATATGGGTGTGGTGTTTTGTATCGGTGAGACTCAAACTCAGTATGATGCAAAAGAAACGCTTGATGTCGTTGATGAGCAGTTATCAGTGATTAAAGCGCTTCTTGCTCAGCAACCAGATAGTGCCAACTTATTAGCTGAGCGTCTGATCGTCGCCTACGAGCCCGTATGGGCGATCGGGACAGGCAAAGTGCCAACGGTAGAAGAGGTGAGCAAAACTCATCAGCATATTAAGCAAACGGTGGCAGGTTTTGCTGATTCGTTGGGTAGTATGACAGTCTTGTATGGCGGTAGTGTCAATGCTGACAATGCCGACAGTTTCGCTGCGGATTCTATGATTGATGGTGCGTTGGTTGGCGGCGCTTCTTTAAAGGCAGACAGCTTTTTGGCAATCGCCGATGCTTTTGATCGTGCTAGCCTTTAGCTTGCCAAAAGAATTTGTCGCAAGAACACAATAGATATCAATGCTGTCGTCTATATCTTAAATGTCTGTATCAGTTAGTAAAAGTGGGTTTAACACTGACCTTGCAATCGTGTACAATGCGTCCTATTTAATTTCAATATGATTGACTCAGATTCATCGCATGCTTGTTGCTTGCACTTTTAGACTTAAGATTTACTTTCTGTTATCAGTCGTTATTACGCGGCAAAAGAGGCCACCATGTATACGTTTATATTAGCCCTGCACATTATTGTGGCGATTGCCATGATTGGCTTGATTTTGATACAGCATGGCAAAGGGGCAGATGCTGGGGCTTCGTTTGGTGCCGGTTCATCTGGTACCGTCTTTGGTGCCGCTGGCACTGCAAACTTTCTAACCCGTGCGACGGCAGTGTTGACGGTGGTGTTTTTCATTACCAGTATGACGTTGGCCGTCAATGCTCGTGAGCAAGCGGAAGGTCAGTTTCGTTTAGATGCACCAGTGGTAGCACCGGAGACACCACGTCCGTTGACCGAGGATCCGCAGTAATCACTGCTGCTATCACTTGAGTGGCGTATTACTTAGGTGACACATTACTTAGGCGACGGCTATTTGCAATACCGTTGTTTGATTGAACTAAGTTATTATAAGCGACTGCGCCACTATTGTTTTTCTTTTGAGTAGGCAGTGCTTGCTATTTTTAGATATTAGCCTTACAATGCTTTTCTGTTTTTAGTAGTCCTACGCTATCGATGCCAGCCTCAAGCATCAAATACGATAGGTTGAATACTAATACGGAGTAGTAAAAATGCGATTGTGGTGGAATTGGTAGACACGCCATCTTGAGGGGGTGGTGGCGCAAGCTGTGGGGGTTCAAGTCCCCCCAATCGCACCAAGTTTGATGACGCCGCATAGCGTCAAGTTGGATTTATCGGTTGGTAATGATTGATTTAAAAATAATTTAAAATAATTATTGACAACCCTATTAAGTTTCCCTATAATATGCGTTCTAGATTGATGCGGGGTGGAGCAGTCTGGTAGCTCGTCGGGCTCATAACCCGAAGGTCGTTGGTTCAAATCCAGCCCCCGCTACCACTTTTTGTACTGATATCTTGTACACTAAATTTGTCAGTAATGATTAACCCACCATTATGTTTGTGGGTTTTTTTGTATCTGATCGTTAGTGTCATCGCGGTTCTATCCTACTTATGCTAAGCTCTATGTGCTCTCAAGTACGATACGAGCCCTCACTTGTCATCATTGGCATGAATGTCTCGTAAAGATTCTATCTTTTATTCCTCTTTTCTTGATCGATAGTTTTGCTTTATGAGTCATATAAGCAATGTTTGACTGAGCTTGATGTTTCTTGGATCAGCCATATATAGAACATATAATGACCTGTCTGTGGCTTACAGCATGTGAGTGTTGCTTATATTGATGAGTGAATGCTAGCAGCAAGCGATAAACAGGATGACCAATACGGTTTACCAAGTACGATAGAAAAGTGAATAGGAAGAAATAAAGAGATTATGAAGCTATCGACCAAAGTTGCAGAACTGACAAATATTATTGCCCCTGCAGTAGCCGCTTGTGATGTGGCGTTGTGGGGCATAGAGTTTGCGCCGCAAGGCCGTCGCTCACTACTGCGTATTTATATCGAGGCGTTGCCAGAAGACCAAGCCCAAGATAAGCACGTGACGATTGAAGACTGTGCTGCTGTGAATCATCAGGTGAGCGGTATTCTTGAGGTTCATGACCCCATTGCTGGCGAGTACGTTTTAGAAGTATCGTCACCCGGTTTTGACCGTGCATTCTTTTCAGATGAACAAATGCATGACTATGTGGGTCAGACAGTGAGTGTGCGTCTGATACAGGCTATTGGTACGGGCGAGCAGAAACGCCGTAAAGCGACAGGTACTTTAGATAGCATCGATGCAACGTCATTACAGCTGACTGCCGCTGATGGCGAGCAGTTTGAAATTGCATTAAGCAATATTGATAAAGCCAACTTGGTTTATGAAGACGTTTAGTTTTGTTAGTACGAACTGATTAAACCAACGGGCTGAATAATGCTCCTCTGAAGCGGCTAAACAAAATTAGCAAAAAAATTTGGTTTAATGCGGTTCGTTAACACTAAGCATCGTAAACCAATAGCTTGCTTTGCAAACAGCCAAGACGGCTGATGAAAAGTAAGACGTCAATACATTAATGATAAAATTTAAGTCAATTAAAAAATGATAGGACAGGTATAGCATGAGTCGTGAAATTTTAACGGTAGTAGAAACTGTCAGTAATGAAAAGGGCTTAAATCCTGAAGACATCTTTGAGGCCATTGAAGACGCTTTGGTGGTATCAACTAAGAAAAAAGTATACACCGAACAGCCGGAAGTGGCTGTGCGAGTGGCCATTGATCGTACAACTGGCGATTATGATACATATCGTTATTGGACAGTGGTTGCAGACGAAGACCACGAAATGCCTGCTTGTCAGTTAGCTATTACTGATCTGGATCAAGATCAGTGGTCGATCGGCGATGTAAAAGAAGAACAAATCGAGTCGATTGAGTTTGGTCGTATTGCTGCAACCCAAGCCAAACAAGTCATCATTCAAAAAATACGTGAAGCCGAGCGTGCGCTCGTGGCAGATGCTTTTGAGACGCGTGTTGGTGAAATGATGTATGGCGAAGTCAAAAAACAAACACGCGATGGTTATATCATAGACTTGGGCGACAACGCCGAAGGCTATTTATCACGTGATCAAATGCTGCCACGCGAGCAGTTACGTGCAAAGTCTCGTATCAACGCCATCTTATATCACGTCAATCGTGAAAACCGTGGCGCACAGCTGCTGTTGTCACGTACGCATCCTGAGATGCTATCAGCCTTGATGCAAAAAGAAGTACCAGAGATTGCGGAAGAAATCATCGAAATCCGTCATGTTGCTCGCTTGCCAGGTACACGTGCTAAAATAGCAGTGAAGACTAACGATCATCGTATCGACCCTGTCGGTGCTTGCATCGGTATGCGTGGTACACGTATTCAAGCGGTACAGCAAGAGCTTGACGGTGAGCGTATCGATGTGGTGGTTTGGTCTGATGATCCGGCTCAGTTCATCATCAGCGCTTTAGAGCCAGCCGATGTGAGCAGTATTATTTTAGATGAAGATGCGTTAACCGCAGATATCATTTTTAGTACCAATGACCAGTTAGCACGTGCTATTGGCTCACAGGGTCAAAACGTTCGCTTGGCCTCTGAGCTAACGGGTTATAAACTAAATATGATGCTAGAAGAAGAATATCAGCAGCGCCAAGAAAATGAATCGAAAGCATTCATTGAGTTATTCTATGAGCGCCTAGAGGTCGATTATGACTTAGCACAAGCACTCGTTGATATTGGTTTCACTAGCATTGAAGAAGTAGCATACGTACCAGTTGATACCTTCTATGAAATAGAAGGTTTGGATGACGAGGCGATTGATATTATTCAAGAGCGCGCAAAAGACGTCGTCATCGCTGATGAGCTGGTCAAACAACACAATATGAAAGAGCCAAGTCAAGAGCTACAAGACCTTGAAGGTATGACTGTCAGCTGGGCTTATAAAATGGCCCAACGCGACATTATTACCGTCGATGATTTGGCAGAACAAGCTGTTTTCGATATCGAAGATATTGAAGATTTAGATTCTGAAACTGCAGGAAAGCTCATCATGAAAGCTCGGGAATCTTGGTTCGATGAATAAGCGGTAACTGCATATCGCTGTCTTTTGGTGATATGCTATTGAAATTAAAGCGCTGATGACAAGTATCAATGTAATATTATAGACCATACTTATGTCAGCCTTACCCCAATCATTTGTAGCCAACAATTGAATTGAACATATAGCAAATAATAGACAGTAGGTGATATTAAATGGCAGATAAGACCGTCAAAGAACTGGCAGATATGGTAGGCAAAACCACAAGTGCTGTTAGGCAGCAATTGGTAGATGCCGGGCTGCCTGCTCGCGCAGAGGGTGACCCAGTCACCGAGCTTGAGCAAGAGAAGTTGGTGACGTATTTAAAGCACAGTCATGGTCAGCAAGAAAAGCGTCGTATTAGCCTTAAGTCTAAAACGACTAGCACCGCACGCGTGACCGGCTCTTCAGGTAAATCTAAGAGTGTCAATGTTGAAGTGCGCAAAAAGAAAACATTTGAAAAGCCAAACCCAGAGAAAATGGCTGAAGAGTTAGCGGCCCGTGAGCAAGCGCTTATTGAGGCGCAGGAACGTGCGGCTAAAGAAGCTGAGGAGCGTGCTGCTACTAAGAAAAAAGCCGAAGCGCGCCAAGCTGCTACTCTAGATGCAATGCGTGCAAGCTTGGGTTCTAGCAAAAAGTCAAATGACAAAAACGACGATGTTGCTAAATCAGTGGTTGTGAAGAAAGGCAGCAAGGCTGCTGCTGAAGTCAAAGCCAAACAGCAACCTAAGAAACAAGTAGTTGCGACTAAGCCAAAGGTTGAAACCGCTGCTGAGCGAAAAGCTCGTGAAGCACGTGAAAAAGAAGAAGCGCGTTTACGTGAAATCGAAGCGGAAACTCGCCGTGCGCAAGCGGAAGAAGGACAAAAACGTACGCTTGAGCAAATGCGTAAGATGGCTGGTAAGTATAAAGATCGTGAGCCCGTTACCGAAGTCCGTAAGGATGAGCCATTGGCTGAAGGTATCGTTGGCGAAGCACTAGAGCAGTCATTTGAGAAAGAGCGTCGCGAGATTAAGCGAGGATCTAACAGTACAGGTGCTCGTGGTCGCCGCCGCAAAAACCAAAGTGAGCGCGAGTTCAAAAACAACAAAAATGGGTTGCGTTCAACGCAGGCAGCACAGCACAAGTTTGAAAAACCCGTTGAAAAAATCGTCCATGATGTCGAGATTAGTGAGCGCATTACTGTTGCTGACTTAGCTCAGCGCATGGCAGTCAAAGCACGAGAAGTGACCAAGCTGCTAATGAAGATGGGTGAGATGGCTCGTGAGTCAGATACCATCGACCAAGCAACAGCTAGCCTGATTGTTGAAGAGATGGGACACAATCCAGTTCCAGTTAGTGATACGAAGGTGGAAGATGATCTTCATGTTGCCGTTGATGAGCGTAGTAGTAATGTCCAAACGCGTCCACCAGTAGTAACAATCATGGGTCACGTCGATCATGGTAAGACTTCATTACTAGATAAGATCCGTGAAACCAAAGTAGCGACTGGTGAGGCTGGCGGTATTACCCAGCATATCGGTGCTTATCATGTGAAAACGGATCGTGGTGTCATCACTTTCCTTGACACACCAGGTCACGCCGCCTTCAGTGCGATGCGTTCACGTGGTGCTCAAGCGACTGATGTTGTCGTACTAGTGGTTGCCGCTGACGATGGCATGATGCCGCAAACAGCTGAAGCGATCGATCATGCACGCGCTGCCGGTACGCCAATTATTGTTGCTATTAACAAGATGGATAAGCCAGGTGCTGACCCTGATCGCGTCCTTAATGACCTCACTACCAAAGAAGTGGTGTCAGAAGATTGGGGTGGCGATACACCAATGGCACGTATTTCTGCCAAAACAGGCGAAGGTATCGAAGACCTACTAGAGCTTATCGGTTTGCAAGCTGAACTGATGGAACTAGAAGCACCACTCGATGGCGCTGCTCAAGGTGTGGTCATCGAATCAAGACTTGAGAAAGGACGTGGCCCTGTCGTTAGCGTACTCGTTAAGAAAGGGACGCTAAAACAAGGCGATCTGGTCTTAGCCGGCGAGTCTTATGGCAAAGTCCGAGCAATGACAGACGAGCGTGGTCAGCGTATCAAATCGGCTGGTCCTTCTATTCCGGTAGAAGTGTTAGGATTGCCTGAAACACCCGCTGCTGGTAGCGAGTTCTTAGTTGTATCGGATGAGAAAAAAGCACGCGAAGTGGCAGACTTTAGAACCAATCGTGAGCGTGAGCGCCAGCTTGAGCGTCAAAATGCCATGCGTCTAGAGAGCATGTTTGACCAGATGGCACAGGGTGATGTGTCGTTCTTAAACATCGTACTGAAAACAGACGTTCGTGGTTCGTTAGAAGCGCTATTGGCTGCGCTGGATGAGTTATCGACTGATGAAGTAAAAGTCAGAGTCATTAGCTCGGGTGTCGGACCTATCTCTGAGTCAGACGTCACGCTTGCTGAGTCTAGTGAGGCAGTATTATTAGGCTTTAATGTCCGTGCTGACGCAACTGCACGCCGCAAAGCAGACGATGCTAAGATGGACATTCGCTACTACAGTGTTATCTATGGTTTGATTGATGATGTAAAAGCAGCTATGAGTGGTATGTTAGCGCCTGAACACCGTGAAAAAATCCTTGGTGTTGCTGATGTTCGTGAAGTCTTCCGCTCTAGTAAGTTTGGTGCAGCCGCTGGTTGTATGGTGGTTGAGGGTACTATCTATCGCAACAAGCCTATTCGTGTCTTGCGTGATGATAAGGTTATCTTTACTGGTCAGTTGCAATCATTACGTCGCTATAAAGATGACGTCAATGAAGTGCGCACCGGTATGGAGTGTGGCCTTGCTGTACGTGGCTACGATGTTGAAGCAGGTGATAAAATCGAAGTCTTTGAAATACAAGAGTTCGCCCGTACTATCTAACACTCGTACTCGATAGTTGAGTACCACACGATGCAACATGCCTAATTGGCTGAGCAAGTGAGGTATTTATTTATTATTCAGCTATACTTAGGCCTAACAGGTATATCCTGCTAGGCCTTTTTCATCAGCAACCAGCATTTATGTCATTGACTGATTATTATGCCGATGCAGCGAAACAGCAATGATATTAGAATGTGTGAAGCGTTCGCGAATACGCAATTTCAAGGTTGAACGCTTCACGCTATCTAAACTTTATAAACAAGCAAATATATAGATTGATAAAAATAAGCCATATTAATGTAAGGTAATAACATGAACCAACGCTTACAACGTTTAGCTGATCAAATTCAGCGAGAGCTTGCCGTCCTCATTCGCGATGCCGTTAACGACCCCCGTTTAACTGGTTTCGTGACTCTGTCTAGTGTCAAAGTTAGCCCTGACTTAGGGTATGCTGATGTGTATGTCACTATCATGGAGCCAGAGTTGAATGATGCCATGACTAAGACCAACCACGAAGAGAGTATCAAGGTGCTGAATAAAGCCGCGGGTTTTTTACGTACCGAGCTAAGCCATAGTCTGAAAACCCGCACGACGCCGCGTTTGCGCTTTCATTATGACGAAGTGACTGCGCGTGGTAATTATATGATGGACCTAATCAATCAGGCTGTCAGTAAAACCGAAAAAAACGAGAATGATGAGTAACCAAGCGTATGCCAATTCCGTCTAAACAAGCCGATAAAATAAAAGTCTCAGGGGTTATTCTAGTAGATAAGCCTGAGGGTATGACGTCTCAGCAGGTGGTGTCAAAAGTAAAGTACCTTTTTAAATCACCGAGTCATAATAGTAAAAAAGCAGGTCACACAGGAACGCTTGATCCGATGGCAACTGGTCTACTGCCTATTTGTTTAGGTGAGGCCACAAAGTTTAGCCATTATCAATTGGATGCTGATAAGTCTTATCAAGCGACGATTTTTCTGGGCAGTCAGACGGATACTGGTGATGCAGAAGGTCAGATCATTGAGACAATGTTGGTGCCAAAATTTGACACAGTGGAGTTGGATAGAATTGCACAGCAGTTTTCAGGTAAGCAGCAACAGATACCACCGATGTATTCTGCATTAAAGAAAGACGGAAAAAAACTATATGAGTACGCCCGTGCTGGTATAGAGGTAGAGCGCCCACCTAGAGATATTTTAATTAAGGACATTGAGTTAAAACCGCTTGATCAAGACAAAATTCAGTTGACGGTGACTTGTAGCAAAGGCACCTACGTGCGCGTACTTGGCGAAGATATTGCCAAGGCTATGGGAACTTTGGGGCACTTGACAGCACTGCGTCGTATACAAGTTGGCAAGTTTGATGTTGATGAGGCGATCACGCTTTCGGAGTTAGAAGCACTGCCGCTGGATAGCCGACAAGCAGCGCTGATGCCGGTAGATGCTTGTATTGATATCAACGCAGAAATGATATTAACGCCTGAGCAATGCAAACGTATTCACATGGGTCAACGCCTAAATGTGTTCGACCAATTAACAGAAGACCTTAGAGTTTATATCTCAAATCAGGTTCGTGGTCAATTGTGTGAAAAGAAGAGTCACGATATTAACGAAAAGTCAGATAATACTACCAGTACGCAGCCCTTAGAGCATGAAGTGCCGGTAGATATCCGTTTGTTAAATGAGCAAGAACTGTTTCTTGGATTGGGTGCGGTAAGTCTCAATGGGCGATTGCAGCCTAAAAAGCTCATTCAGCGTTAATGATACATTGTTAAAATAACCCGCTAGTAAACCTCCTCCAGTTTACTAGCGGTTTACACTAATCACATATCCTCACATTTTATTGCAGGTTTCGCCTATGGTGAAACCTGCTTTTTTTGTACAGTAATTACATCAGCTAGGGAAAGCTGATCGAAAAATAATTAAAAGTGCATAATAAAAACATATGTGGAACGTGAAATCCGTAGAGAACAAAAAATTAAGAAATAAAAAACTAAGGGATCAAAAATAAAATTATAAGTCCTAATAAAAAACCTTTAATACTTTCGATAGCGGCTAAAAATTTACATCCATGAACAAAAAAACCACGAACA